>NZ_JBBAKG010000007.1:25949-84451 GCF_040403615.1 Haliscomenobacter sp.
GGTACAAGTCTCCAGACTTGTACCCCTATTTCTGCGTCTCTGACGCACGAGCAAGGTGCGCATGTTGCATTTTCGAAAGATACAAATACGGGGTATGGAGACTCGAACCAGCATAACTTTGAAGAACAAAACCATTTTCGCCTTGCTCGTGCGTCAGAGACGCGAGAATATTGGTTCAAGTCTGGAGACTTGAACCAGCAGCGAGACTTGAACCAGCGAAAGTACTGGATTGCGCAAATCGCACTGTTTTGGTTTTTCACCCTGATCATCTCCTGTTCCCCTACAGAAAAACCTTACCACTCTTCGCCCCAAAGCCACGATCCTCAAATCTTGCACGATTTGAGTCAGTCGCTGACGGATGTAATCGTGCACGATGTTTTTTCTCCGCCGGTGGCAGCGAGAATATATAGCTATACCCATTTGGCTGCCTACGAGACCCTACGTTGGGACAAAGCCAATGATTACCCTTCTTTAACGGCAAAAATGCGTGGTTTTTCAGCTGTACCTGAACCGCAGAATGACGGAGTACCCATTTGTTTCCCTTTTGCAACTGCCCATGCGATGGTTGGCGTGAGCAAAATGCTGGTCTTTTCGGATACCATGCTGGATCGAAAAGTTGAACCTGTTTTTAAAAGATTTGCCGCTTTGCATTTGCCCGCTGCCGTCGAAAAGCGTTCAAAAGCTTTTGCAGATAAAATCATTGCGGCAATTGCTGAACGCATCAAAAGCGACAACTACAAAGAAACCAGGGGATTCTCCAGGTATACCCCCAAAGCAGCAGCAGACAACTGGGAACAAACACCCCCGGATTACATGGATGCCATCGAACCACATTGGCGCAAAATTCTGCCTTTTGTACTCGACAGCGCCAGTCAGTTCAAACCCATCAGGCCTGCACCTTACAGCAAAGACCCGGCCAGTCCGTTTTTCAAAGACATGATGGTGGTGTATTCAACTTCACTAACCCTCACGGAGGAGCAAAAAGGCATTGCCAATTTTTGGGATTGCAATCCTTTCGTCACCCACAATGAAGGCCACTTGATGTTTGCCACCAAGAAAATCACTCCAGGTGGACACTGGATGGGCATCGCACGCATCGCCTGCCTCAAAACCAAAGCAGACATTTTCAAAAGTGCCCAAACTTACGCTCTAACGGCGGTCACGATGAATGATGCCTTCATCAGTTGCTGGGATGAAAAATACCGCAGCGAATACGTTCGTCCAGAAACGGCCATTCGCAATTTGAAAGACCCCAAGTGGTTTCCCTTGTTGCAAACCCCGCCATTTCCGGAATACACCAGTGGCCACAGCGTCGTATCTTCGGCTAGTGCCGTGATGCTTACCAAACTTTTTGGGGATTCTTTTGCATATGTGGATTCGGTAGAAGTAAATTACGGGTTGCCTCCACGCTCTTTTGATTCTTTTGCGGCAGCAGCCTCGGAAGCTTCGCGCAGTCGACTGTATGGTGGAATTCATTTTTTACCCGCTATCGAAAACGGCGCTGAGCAAGGAAAAGCGGTAGGCTCATTCATCGTACATAAAATCATCACTCAATAGGAATGCGTTTCAAAATTATACTTTTACTCATTGTAGTTGGAATCGGTTTGACCATTTTTTACGGTGGTCGCTACCTGCGGGTGCAAGAATACCGCAAACTGGCCATCACCAATTGCAGCAGTTGCCATCTTTTTCCAGAGCCCAATTTGTTGAACAAAGACAAGTGGGTTAACGGGGTTCTCCCCGAAATGGCTATTCGCATGGGTTTGGCAGCGCCACCGATGGATTTCAACAGAGATCCGAATATTGCAATGAATTACCCCCAGGCGCCGATGATTTCGGAAGAAGACTGGCAAAAAATTCGGACCTACTACTATTACGCTGCGCCCAAAAAACCACTCCCGCAAAAGCGCAAACTCGACCTGGAGCTAGACTTGCCTGGTTTCAAACCACAGGTTTTGCGGGCCAAACCGGGGATATTGCCACTGGTATCCATGCTAAAATTTTTGCCCAAAACCGGACAGTTTCTGGTGGGCATCTATGGGGGAAGTTTGTTTCGGTACAACTTAAAGGAAAGCTTGAAGCCCAAAGATTCACTGTTTATGTACTCCTCTCCGAGTTTTGCCGGACTTACTGACAATGGTGACCTGGAAGTGCTGGCGATGGGGCGAATCAATCCGAATGATTACCCCATCGGTACACTGATTCGGGTCAAGGAATCAGTGGATGGCATTTTTTTTGCTGATCCCAAAATCAAGCAACTCAAACGCCCCGTTCATTTCAACAAAGCCGACTTTAACGGAGATGGGAAAACGGACTACCTCATTTGTCAATTTGGACACCTGAGTGGAAAACTGAGCCTGCACCTGAAAGTTGATACAGGATATGTGGAAAAAATCCTCAAGCCCATGCCAGGGACCAGGGTAACTTATTGCCTTGATTTGGATGGCGACAAAAAAAAGGACATCCTGGCACTTATGGCGCAAGGCGATGAAAAAGTGGTTTGGTTTCGGAACAAAGGCAAAGGGGATTTTGAAGAGCAAGAGTTGTTGCGGTTTCCTCCCATCTATGGTTCCAGTTACCTGGAGGTCAAAGACATGAATGGCGATGGCTTGCCGGATTTGATCCATGCCTCGGGAGACAACCTGGATTACTCCTATTCCTTGAAGCGTTACCACGGGGTGCGGATTTACCTGAACCAGGGTAAAGGAGTATTCAAAGAACAATTGTTTTTGCCCCAACATGGCACGGGCATGGTCATGGCCGAAGATTTTGACCAGGATGGAGATGTTGATTTGGCTTCGACTGCGTATTTCCCCGATTACGAAGGCAATCCCAATGAAGCATTTGTTTATTATGAAAACCTGGGCAATCTTCGATTCAAAGCGCGCTCTTTTTCTGATGCCAGCGCAGGAAAATGGCTGGTGATGGAAAAAGGCGATTTTGACACCGATGGTGACATCGATCTTGCATTGGGGGCCATGGCTTTGAGCAACAGTGAGCAGTTGCCCGAGAAAACCTGGCAATTGTACCGCAAGCAGGGCATCGAAGTACTGCTGCTCCTAAATCAGCTCAAAAAATAATTGTAGGGCGAAAGCTTCCCATTTTTTATCTTTGGCTCATCCTATTTAGTGAACAAACAATTAACACACAAACTGCTATCAATCAACGTCATGGAAAATAACCTTTCTCTGCGTGCCGCCGATAATATTCGCATCCTTTCGGCGGCGATGGTGGAAAAAGCACAATCTGGTCACCCTGGTGGCCCAATGGGTGGTGCTGATTTTACCCACATCCTTTATTCTGAATTCCTGGAATTCGATCCCAATGACATGCAATGGCCACTGCGCGACCGTTTCTACCTGGATGCGGGGCACATGTCGGCGATGTTGTATGCACAGCAAACCCTGTTGGGTAATTACTCGCTGGAAGACATCACCAACTTTCGCCAATGGGGCAGCCCAACTCCGGGACACCCAGAAGTAGATTTTGAGCGGGGTATCGAAAACACCTCAGGTCCATTGGGCTTGGGGCATACTTTTGGCATTGGTTCGGCCATTGCCGAGCGTTTCCTGGTCAATCGCTTTAGTGAAGCAGTTGCCCACAGGACTTACCTCTATATCTCTGATGGAGGCGTTCAGGAAGAAATTTCTCAAGGTGCGGGTCGCATCGCCGGATTTTTGGGTTTGGGCAACATCGTGATGTTTTACGATGCCAACGATATTCAGCTTTCTACAGAAGTCAACGCAGTAACCAATGAGGATACTGCCATGAAATACGAAGCCTGGCATTGGCATGTGCAAACCATCGATGGAAACGACCACGATGCGTTGCGCGCCGCGATCAAAGCAGGTATTGCCGAAACAGATCGTCCATCCTTGATCATTGGCAAAACCACGATGGGCAAGGGCGTAAGAAAAGAAGATGGTTCCGCTTTTGAAGGCGAAGTAGAATTGCACGGCAAACCCCTGGGGCAATCCAATGCCTCTTTTGCCAAAACCATCGAAGGTTTGGGCGGTGATCCTGCCAACCCCTTCCAAATATTCCCGGATGTAGCCGAATACTACGCTAAAGTGTTGGATCAAAAACGCAGCAGTGCGGCAGCCCGCAAAGCTGAATTTTCTGCATGGGAAAAAGCCAATGTTGACCACGCAGTGAAATTGGCAACCTGGCTGAGTGGCACCTTGCCCGAAATCAACTGGGGAGAGATTGCCCAAAAAGAAAACGATGCAACCCGCAACGCTTCGGGCAACGTATTGGCTTATCTGGCTGGTAAATTAGAAAACCTCATCGTTGCTTCTGCGGATTTGAGCAACTCGGATAAAACCGATAGCTTCCTCAAAAAAACTACGGCATTCACCAAGGGCGATTTTTCTGGCTCCTTCCTTCAGGCAGGCGTTGCCGAATTGACCATGGCGGCTTTAGCAACTGGGATGTCTTTGCACGGTGGAATCATTCCGGTGTGTGCTACTTTCTTTGCTTTTTCTGATTACATGAAGCCGGCTATTCGGGTTGCGGCTTTGATGGAGAAGCAAGTGATTTTTGTCTGGACGCACGATGCCTTCAGGGTAGGGGAGGACGGCCCTACGCACCAGCCGGTTGAACAAGAGGCGCAATTGCGCTTGTTGGAGCAATTGCAAAATCACTCTGGCCACAATAGCTTTTTGGCGATGCGTCCTGCTGATGTCCACGAAACAACCATTTGCTGGAAACTGGCTTTGGAAAATCGCCATTCTCCGGCAGGCCTGATCTTGTCACGCCAAAACATCACCGATCTTCCGGCTGAGTCCAGCCGTTTTGCGGAAGCTTCTCAAGCAGAGCGTGGCGCATACATTGTACAAAACTGTGAAGGTACTCCCGAGGTGATTTTGGTGGCCAACGGTTCTGAAGTAGCGACCTTGGTAGCTGGTGCCGCAAAATTGATGGCAGAGAAAAACCTGAAAGTGCGGATCGTATCTGCTCCATCTGAAGGCCTGTTCCGCAATCAATCCGTTGATTACCAGGAGACGGTGTTGCCTTCCGATGTTCCTACTTTTGGCCTTACAGCTGGTTTGCCGGTCACCATGCGTGGTCTGGTAGGTACCCGTGGCAAGGTTTGGGGTTTGAACCACTTTGGCTACTCTGCGCCATTCAAGGTACTGGATGAAAAATTCGGCTTTACGGCTGAGAATGTATACAACCAGGTATTAGACTTGTTGGGATAAAATCCAGCAAAGCGCAAAAGCAAAGAGGCTTCCCGTTTTTCAACGAGAAGCCTCTTTGCTTTTTAACGATTTTCATTCAAAGGAATCATCGATTCTGTTTATTCCCACCGGAGGTTTTGATGGCTTCCTCCAGAAGCTTTTTGTTTTCTGGTGCTTCTTTGTTGGCCGGATCGAGCGCAATGATTTTGTCAAAGAAGGTAACCGCAGTTGCGTAATCATTCACGGTGTTGGCAAAATGCTCAGCGAGGTAGTTGTAAGCCTCGATGGCGCTGCGCTTTTTGAAATCCGTATCGATCTTTGGTTCGGTCAATGACAGGAACTTCTCGTAGTAAGGCTTGGCCAGGGTAGGCTTCGTCTTGGCCGTATCCAATTTGGTATTGGTTTTTGCGCGCATCAACCAACCTGGACCGTAATCTGGTACGATTTCGTTCACTTTGCGGAAAGCGGTATCTGCCAGTGAATAATTCTTTTGTTGGTACTCACTGTTGCCGATAAACCACCAATCTTGGTTGGTCGCTTTCACTTTGGAGATCTTGGTGTAATACGCTTTGCCCGCCATTGGATAGTTCTTGGCATCGGAGTAATACATTTTTGCGATCATGTCGTACACTTCCACTTTGGTGCTGTCCAACTCGAGTACTTTCATGAAGTTTTCTGAAGCAAGATCGTATTCTTTCATTTTGGCAGCAGCCTTGGCGTAGTTTTCGTAATCGATGGAAAACTTTTTACGGCCTGCTTCTTTTTCGAAAAACAACTTTGAGCTCTCCAGTGCTTCCTTGTACTTTTCCTTTTGTACATAAGCCCATGCCAAATAGCGGTAAACTTCGCTGCGGTTTGGATCTTGCTGCAATACGGTTTGTGCTTCGGTGATACCGCGGTCATAATCGTTGACGATACCAACCAAATAACGCACCAAACGAACCCGAGCATCGATGTCGGAACCAGCCAGGTCTACGTATTTAGACAGGATTGGTGTACCTTTGGTATATTGCTTGTTGTCGAAATACACTTCGTACAAGGCCTTGTAGGCAGGAGGATAACTTGGAAACTTGGCGATGATGTCTTCCAGGTTCTTTTGACCTACGTCCTTGATGTTGTTGCGGATGTAAGTCAACGCAATCTTCATCTGAATTTCGGGGTTTTCCTTGTCTTTTTCAGCAGCAAACTGATAGTTTGTCAATGCATCACCAACTTTTTCCGCAGCCATTTGGGCATCGCCTAAGAGCATGAAATAGCGAGGATTTTTGGTATCGCTGTCTCTGGCCAGGGTGAAATTGCTCAACGCCTTTTCGGAATCCGGCTTTTGAGAATTCAAATAGGCAATACCGATTAATGCATAAGCTTCAGCAGGTTTTTTCTTTACGGAGCGCAAGGCACGGCCAAAAGATTTTTCGGCATCTTGAGACAATCCTTTGTCCAGCGCAATCTTTCCAACCCCTACATGAGGTGAGAATGCTTCAGGGGCAAGTGCTAGCCCTTTATTGTACCAGAAAGCAGCAGAATCCTGTGCTTCGTCAAAGTAGAAGGTTTCACCTAGGTAATAATAGCCGTCACCGTTAGTTGGTTCTTTTTTGATCAACTCCCGAGCCATTTTGCGGGCGCCAGAGATGTTTTCATCCGACAGCATCTTCTGAATTTCCGCAACAGTTTGCGCAAACATCCCTTGCGAAACCACAATTAATACAGACCACAACACAAGTTTCTTCATTGCCGATGAATTTTGAATGGTTATTACTTACTTGTTATTACCAAGTTTAAAAGGTTTTGAATAAATTTCGATGTTGTAAGGGACCCTGTAGTAGGGCGGAATACCCGCTTTTTTGATGATTCTTTGTCCAATATCGCCCGATACGAACGAAGCGAAACCAGTACCCAAACCCGATCTCCCTTCTCTGCTGATGATGTACACCGTTCTACGGAAAGGATACAATGTGTCGATTAAATACGTCGCAAAAGGTTGGTAAAAACCCTTGCGTGGATCCTTGGGATTTGGAGAAACGGCCAAAAGCTGTGCTTCTTTCAGCATTTTTTTGGTCAAGGGGTCGTCGTAATCGCTGATCCAACTGTAACCAATGATTCCCAAAGCATTGGGATGGTTGGCCACATAATCAACTACAGATAGATTGTCTTTTAACGCATATACGTTAGCGGGCAATTGTTTTTGGTGCGTTTGCTCCAGGATGTATTGTACTGTACTGGAGTTTTGGTTGTCAAAAACGATATTGATCTTTCCGTTGCTGGTATTGGGACTGAGCTCAGCCCAACTCGTCACTTGGCCACTTAAAACTTTAAGAATTTCTTCACTAGTCAATGCTGTATCGGGATTACTGGGGTTGATCAAAAAGGCGACAGCATCGGTAGCAATTGGAGTGTAGCGTGGGGTAATGTTATTTTTTTTAAAAAAGGCTTCTTCTTTGGAATTGAGTTTGCGGGCAGACACAATGATGTTGCTACTGTCCTTTAGGAAGTAATTCATGGCCTGGTTGCCAGGCAAATACTTTACGTTAAGGAATGCGCCAGGGTAGGTGTGTTCAAAAATATCTTCTTCTGCCGCAACAATAGGAAGTAGGGTCTCGTCAGCAATGATGGTGATTTCGCCCATAGTAGGAGTGTCTGTGTCAGTTTTATCTGATGCACACCCTAGTTCCAATAGCAGGGCAATACAAATCAAGGCGAAAATTGGGAATCGCATGTTCTATCCTTCTTGTTGTTTCGGGATGAATAATCCCCGGATGAGTCGAAAGGCGCCATAAAGGATTGCCCCATATCCGAGAACAGAATCAAATATATTGTCTTGCATTGGTCGATACTTGAGTACAAACCATCCAATGGCGATGTAACCAATGCCCACAACGATTACGAGAACGATCTTTAGAATATTCATTCAGGTCAAAAAGAGAGGGAAGGTTACCAAGCCCAAATTTCTTTGTAGCGCTGGTAACCTTCGTCTGGTGATTACTCTAGTTTGAAACGGATAGGCAAGTTGAACTGTACCCGTACCGGTTGTCCACGTTGTTTACCAGGTTGCCATTTCGGCATCGCACGTACTACGCGCAAAGCTTCTTCATCGCAACCGGCACCAATGCCTTTCACTACTTGAGCACCAGCAATAGAACCATCACGTTCTACTACGAATTGTACTACAACCATACCTTCTACACCGTTTTCCTTCGCAATGGTAGGATATTCGATGTTTTGTGCCAAGAATTTAAGCAAAGCTGCTGTTCCATCTGGGAAAGAAGGCATCTGTTCTACAACCCGGAATACTTCCTGGGTCTCCGGTTTCTTTTCTTCGGCCTGAACCACCTCAGGAGCTGGTTCGTCAATTGGTTCGTCACCCAACCCGTCAGGCACACCATCGTTGCTACCTTCCTGAGTCTTGGTACTTACTTCAATGTCTTTCATTTCTTCCTGAGTTGGTGGTGGAACTTCTTCCACTACTTCCTCATCTTTCTTGACCACGGGTGCCACGAAAGCGATGGTCGCTTTTGGTGGGGGTGGTTCCACCGGCGGTGGTGGTGGTGGTGGTACTGCCTTGGGGTCAATCGGTGGCGGCTCAGCCAGGTTCACCTCTACGCTGAGGGTCTCCTGGTTGGCTTGATTTTCACGAATTACCTTTGCCAACAATTGGCCGCCAATCAGCAAAGCGATGAGGCCCAATGCAGCGAGTGTTCCCTGAGTCATGCGGTCACTGTACTTCTTGCGAAGTACATAAGCACCGTATTGTTGGTTACGCCCAGCAAAGATAATATCATTCAAATCCGCCTTCATTACCGCATCTGCCTTAACAGCTCCTTGTGGAGATTTTTCGGTACTCATGCGCGAATTATTTTTTAATTATTTGATTCCTGTTTTGGCAATTTCGGCGTTGATGGCCTGCATGCCTTTTTCGGAGAGCAAGCGATTACCAGATTTTGCAGCAACCAGTTTGTCGATTTCGTTGAAATCGTCAATGATGGCATAGCGTTTCACGCCGGTAATGGCCATTTCATCCAGGATGTCTACCATGTTGCGGTACTTGGAGTCAGGTAATGGTTTGATCATCACAAAGAGCTCGTCTTTGTTGCCCCACTGCTGCTGTACTTCCATTTGGCGCTGTTTGATCATGGCGCGGATCCCTGTTCTGGAGAAAAACGTACTGTCTACTTTAATGCTGCTGTCGTCGCTGGCACCAGTATAACAGTAAAGCATATCGTTTTTGCCCATTACAATGGAATAGGTCTTGGATTGCTTGATTTCAGGCAAGTCTTCCGTCTTTTCCTTGTCTTTAGCTGGCTTGTTTACTTCCATCGCCTTAGGCTTGCTGAAAGTTGTGGCCAACATGAAGAAGGTAATCAGCAGAAACCCCAAGTCCACCATCGCTGTCAAATCCACCCGAGTTGAAGATTTTTTCGATCGGGCTTTCTTTTTGCCTTTTTTTGCCCCACTTTCGGGGGTACTCATTTCTGCCATGGCTTCAATGCTTTTAAAGGGCCAATAAAATTATTACCTTCGATTACTCTTTATTGGCGCTTTCAGCGTTAGCTGCCCGGCCAGAAGTAATCAGGTTGAATTTGTTCACCTTGCGCTCTTGAAGTTGAGCAATAACTTCGTTGACGTCTTCGTAACTTGCTTCTTTGTCGGCTTTCACCGCAATCCGCAACTTAGGATTTGATTGACGTGCAAAGAGAATTGCATCCATGAATTCACTGGGCTGAGGTGGTTTGATCTCCATGCTAATGCCCTGTTGCTTTACCTTGTTGAGTTCTTCTGGACTCAAGGCAAGGAATTGAGGCAACTGGCTGGCGGTGACTCCATAACTGTCCAATACAACGAAATTGTGCTGCATGGTAGCAGTCACTTTAAACTTGTAGTGTTCAGCCATTTTGGCCAACCAAAGCGCACGGGTGTTTTGATCATCAACCCCAATGAATACCTTTCCCCCTTTTTCGACCTGGATCAGCAAAATGTCCTTGTCTGGTAGAGGCAACTGCGCAGTAGATGCTGGGATGTTTATCTGTGCTACTTCGTTTGGCTTAAACTTCGTCGTCAAGATGAAGAAAGACAAAAGAAGGAACGCAACATCACACATCGCGGTCATATCGATCGCTGTACTTTTGCGTGGTAATTTTACCTTACTCATGCTTTTAATTTTTAAAAATGCTCTGTCTTACTAGATGCAGGTCGCATCAAAAGTGGTGTGCGACAGAGCATTTTTTTTTAAAAATTCTTAGTGCTTGGAAGCAAAAGTTTGAGCGATGCTGAATCCAGCTTCATCGATGGCATAAGTCATACCGTCGATACGAGTAGTAAAGAAGTTGTAGAAGATGATCGCACAAGCAGAGGTAGAGATACCTAATGCAGTGTTGATCAAGGCTTCAGAGATACCAGTTGAAAGCGCAACGGCATCAGGGGCACCAGTAGACGCCATCGCGGAGAAGGATTTGATCATACCGAATACTGTTCCCAACAAACCCAACAAAGTTGCGATTGAAGATACAGTAGCCAGAATTACCAGGTTTTTCTCCAACATTGGAAGTTCCAAAGAAGTAGCTTCTTCGATTTCCTTGGTGATGGCCAACACTTTTTGCTCGCGGTCAAGCCCTGTTTCCGATTGCATTTTCTTGTAAGTTTCCAATCCAGCTTTAACTACATTGGCAACTGAACCCTTCTGCTTGTCGCATTCAGCAATTGCAGAATCAACGTTGTCCGCATTCAGCAGTTGTTGGATTTTTCTTACAAAATTTGGAATGGAACCTTTACCACGCGCATTGAAGATGGTAATGATGCGCTCAAAAAATACAGCAAGAACCAAAAGGAAAACGCCAATCAGGATGGGTACCAAAAACCCGCCTTTGTACATCATACCTTGAATTGCACCAGGAAGTGGGTGGTTTTTGTTGTCATTTCCTTCAAACCATTGGCCATCGCCAAGGTAAAGTGAATAAACAAGATAACCACAGATCAACACAATTGGAATAATTGCGAAGGCAAATGCTGTACTGAAAGAACCGGAAGACGCTTGTGCTGACTTGGCAGCTGGTTTTGTCGATTTACTCATGGCTAATCAGGATTTTAGAAAAAAATTATTTTTTAGTTAACAAATGTTTTACCAAAACGAAACGTGGGAAGGAAGTGTTCACAGCCGTGAAGATAAACAAAAGATAATTCATTGCAAGTATAAAATTTGCCGGAAAATATGGCTTTGCATAGGGAATGACATAATAAATCTGGTAAAGCGGCGAACAAAAACAAAGTCTGTACCAAACTGCGATGGGTAAAGTTTTGATAGTGTTGAAAATACAATAAGAAAGGGGCAAAATGTCAACATCTTGCCCCTTTCTTTGCGCAATCTTCAAGGAATCGCGAATATTGTTTTTTTTGTTCAATTTACATTTAATATGCAATCAGTTTACAGACTGTTCAGAACGATGTTGGGAAAAATACCCAAAACCAGTAACGCTAAAGTGCAAATCACCAAAACGGCAGCGTATCCCAAAACATAAGGAACGCTGATTGGCCCTTCTTCAGAAGATATAAACGCCATGCGCATCACCTTAAAGTAGTAAAAGATACCGATCGCGGAATTGAGTGCAGCCAATACCACCAGCCAGGCGTATCCATTGTGCAGCGCCTCTACAAAAATGGCATACTTGCCAATGAAACCCGCTAAGGGAGGAATACCCGCCAACGACAGCATGGCCAATACCAGGCAGAAGGTCAACAATGGCTTGCTTTGATACAAGCCTTTCAAGCCTTCGATTGATCCTGAACCCAGGCTTTCTTTGACGGTGAGGTACACCGCTATGGCAATTACGTTGGCGATGGAATACACCAACATATAATACAGTACCGTTGAAGAGGAACTTGCCCCCAATCCTACCAGCGCCAGCATCACGTAGCCCGCATTGGCAATACTTGAAAAGGCCAACAAGCGCTTCAGGTTGCTTTGATTCAAGGCCATCAGGTTGCCAATGGTCATGGTTAAAGCCGACAACACCGCAATCAATGGCGTAAATGAATCTTCGATGGGCGCAATAGCTTGGGTCAAAAACCGCAGAAAACCTCCAAATGCTGCCGTTTTGGCTACCGTAGCCATGAATACCATAATTACGGCAGGAGATCCCTGATATACATCGGGTGCCCAGAAATGAAAGGGAGCCGCTGAGATTTTGAAAATAAAGGCGATCATAATGAGCATGACCCCCAGTTTGACCAAAGCAGATATACTTGGCGTACTACTCAAATAAGCACTGATGGCTCCAAAATCGAAACTGCCACTCATGCCGTACACCAGCACCATACCCAACAGCAAGAAAACCGTAATGAAAGAGCCCATCAGGAAGTATTTCAAACCCGCTTCGTTAGAGAGGAGATTGTTGCGCTCGCTGGTAGCCAGGATGTACAATGGAATGGAAAGGATTTCCAAGCCGACAAAGAACATCACCAGGTTATAACTTCCCACCATGATCATGCCCCCCACCACCGAAAACAAAAATAGTGCGTAAATATCGCCCAGGTGCTCGGTGGTGTCGCGGTAATACCGGCGACTCAAGATCAAGATGACAAAAGTGATGCCCATCAGCACCGCCGAGAAATTGACTGCAAAACTGTCAAACTTCAACATTCCCGAAAACACAGGGGTATCATGCAGGTTTTGCGGCAGTAAATTCGCTACAAATCCGGCCAAAGTAGCCAGTAATACCGCAGGCAAAGCCAACTTCTTCAATTTGAAGGCTCCAATGAACATGGACAAAATGCCCGCAATGGAAAGTATAACAATTGGATACATACGATTCTGTTAATGGGTTGTTCTACAGTTGAACTTCCCTTGCCTACATTAAAGCGATTGCAACAAGTGTTCAATGGAGGGTTGAGCGATGCGCGTAATTACATCGGGCATAATTCCCATCAATATAATGGCAATGACGATTGGAACCAGTACTACTTTGTCCCAAATGTCCAAATCCGGGAAAGCAACCACCTTGGTTTCACCCAACATAACACCCTGGTAAGATTTGAACATGTACACCGCACCCAGGATCACTCCAGATCCAGCTACCAAAGTCCATACCCAATTGTATTTGAATAAGGACGAAAGCAACATGAATTCTCCGGGAAAACCATTGGTCAGAGGCAGTGCCACCGAACCCAACAGCACCACGAAATAAGTCGTGGCAAACCAGGGCGCAAAATTCCGAATACCTCCCAGGGCAGCTATTTCATTGGTTTGGGTACGATCCATCAGTACTGCGCAGATGTAAAACAAACCAACCGCATTGACGCCGTGGGCAAACATTTGCAGCATCGAGCCATTCAAACCTTCGGGAGTCATGGTCAGGATACCTGCGGCAATCAAACCCACGTGGGCAATAGAGGAATAAGCAAAAAGCCGCTTCAGGTTCTTTTGCTGAATGGCAATGATACTTGCATATGCGATGCCAATCACAATTAACCAGATCATCCAGGTGCGTTGCTCTGCCAACGTCTGCGTAACCACCGGCAACACCCAACGAATGATGCTGAACAGACCCATCTTGAGCATGATCCCCGAAAGCATCATGGTGCCTGCCGCAGGTGCTTCGGTGTAGGTATCTGGCTGCCAGGTATGAAAGGGAAATAAAGGTATCTTGATGGCGTAAGCCAACATAAAGGCCATTAGTACAAAAATTGCTGCTTCGGGGCTGAGGTTCACCTGATGTACATTGCTCACATCAAACGAAGACGGGCTCCATTGTTGGCTCAAAAAGATGATCGCCACCAGCATCAGCAAACTTCCAACCAGGGTATAGATGAAAAATTTTAGCGAAGTTTTGCGGTGATTCCCGCTGCCCCACAACAAAACCAGGAAATAAGCCGGAATCAGTGCGAGTTCCCAGAAAATGTAGTATAAGAACAGATCCAGGGAAACAAATACTCCGGTAATCGAGCCTTGCATGATGAGCAATAGCCCATAAAACAAACCTTTGTGGTCAAATTCCTGCTTAAAGGTGGACAACAAAATGAGGGGAGTCAACAAGTTGGTCAACAACAACAGTACCATGCTGATGCCATCTGCACCAACGTGGTAACCTATGCCCAAGCTGGTAATCCATTCCGCTTTGATTTCAAACTGAGTTGCTGCGGAAGGCACATATTGTGTAGCCATATATACACTCACTCCTGCGGCTACCGCCGAAATGAACAACGCCTGCCAACGGGTAGCACTGCTGCCCGGAATCAAGGTGAGAATTAATCCACCAATTATAGGTATAAAGAGTAAAAGTGTAGTCAGCATGAGCGTTTTCGTTAGAACAAGATTTGTAATGCCAACAAAATAATTATGCCAACGGCAAAGACAAAGAGGTACAAACCTACGGCGCCTTGTTGGATGTTTTTCAATACGCTTCCCATTGTCAGGATCGATTGGCCAATGCCATTGATCGCGCCGTCGAGAATTTTGGGATCTACAATCCGGCCAAACCATTCAGAAATAGCCTGGGTTGGTTTGACAAAGAGCGAGGCATACAACTCATCCACAAAATATTTGTGACTGAGTACACGGCCAAAGCCCGCTTCCGCTTCGTCTTCAACCGGAACGGTATTCCGATTGACGTAGATTGAGTAAGCCAAGCCAATCACCACCACCACCAGTGCCACCACGATGGCCATCAAGATCCATTCGGTACTGGCAGAAATGGAATGCGCGTGCTCAGCGCCTTCTGAGGTACCCAATACACCACTTAAGGTATGTTGCAACCAATCGCCACCACCCATGAGGGAAGGCCAATTGAGAATACCACCAACTACGGAAAGTCCAGCCAAAATGCCCAATGGCAGGGTCATTGAAAGTGGAGACTCATGCGCATGGTGCAGGGTATCGTGGTTAACCCGATTTTGACCATAAAAAACCAGGAAAAACATGCGGAACATATAAAACACCGTCAGCAAGGATGCGAAAACACCCAATGCAAACAGCAAGGGGCTTTTTTCATAAGCTGCCAATAGAATCTGGTCTTTGGAAACAAAGCCCGCGAACGGAGGAATCCCCGCAATGGCCAAGGTACCAATCAAGAATACAATATAAGTGATGGGCAATACTTTGCGCAATGCCCCCATTTTGCGAATGTCCTGTTCGCCACCCAAACCATGGATGACACTACCCGCGCCAAGGAACAACAAGGCCTTGAAAAAAGCGTGCGTCACCAGGTGGAAAAAGGCGGCTACATAAGCCCCCATGCCCAAGGCGAAAAACATCAAACCCAATTGAGATACGGTAGAGTAGGCGAGTACCTTCTTGATGTCATTTTGCTTGAGGCCAATGGTTGCTGCAAAAATCGAGGTGGCCAAGCCCAGGTAAGTCAACACTTCCATGCTGATGGGCGCCAAATCAAACAAGGCGTGACTGCGAATCGTCAAGTAGATACCGGCGGTTACCATCGTAGCCGCGTGGATCAACGCTGAAACAGGCGTTGGTCCGGCCATTGCATCCGGCAACCAGGTGTACAAAGGAATCTGAGCACTTTTGCCCGCTGCACCAACTATGAACAACAAGGTAATGGCCGTCAGCGTACCAACCGGAATTTGGCTGAGTACCGTGCTGTCGAATACGCCATCGTAGTTCAGGGTGCCGAAGTTGACCAAAATCAAAAACAAGCCCAGCAAAAAACCAAGATCACCGATCCGGTTCATCACAAAAGCTTTTTTGGCGGCTTCGTTGTATTCGTCTACCTTGAACCAGAAGCCGATCAGCAAGTAAGAGCAAAGCCCTACACCTTCCCAACCTGCAAAGAGCAGCAGGTAATTGTTACTCATCACCAGGATAAGCATAAAAAACACAAAGAGATTGAGGTAGGCAAAAAAGTAATTGTGCCGCTCATCATCGTGCATATAGCCAATAGAATAGATGTGAATCAGTGCGCCTACGCCAGTAATGACCAGCATCATGATCAGCGACAATGGATCTACCAGAAATCCAAAATCTACCGTCCATGCGCCACTCGATACCCAGTTGAAAAGGGTTTGCTCCAGTTTGCCGCTGGCAAAAACCGGACCTGCCAGTCCGAGAGACAAGGCAAAGGCAATCAAAATTGTTGCACAACCCACTACACCTGCCAATCCTTTGGACAACTTGCTTGCGCCAAGCCCAATAATGAAGAAGCCCAGGAGAGGAAGAATGGGAATGAGCCAAATTAGTTTTTCCATAAACTTATCTTGTGTAAGTCGAAATTTTGAAGATACAACCGCCGTGGCGGGCAGCATCAAAACTCTACTTTTTTACCATTTTAACTGCTTCAAAGCATTGATATCTACCGATTTCACATTGCGATAGATCATGACCAGAATGGCCAAGCCTAAAGCTACTTCAGCGGCAGCAACCACCATGACGAAAAAAACAAAAACCTGTCCACCGGAATCGCCACGATTCGCGGAGAAAGCCACAGCCAGCAGGTTTACTGCATTGAGCATCAATTCAATGGACATAAAAACGACAATCATGTTGCGGCGCAACAGCACCCCAACCATTCCAATACAAAACAGCGCCAAACTGAGCAGCACAAAATGCTCCAAAGGCACAACGTTGAAGATGTTTTCCATAACTATTCTTCTTTTTTGGTCAGTACAATTACCCCTACCATCGTAGCGATCAGCAATACTGAAGTCAACTCAAATGGCAACAGGTATTCGTTAAAGAGCATTTTGCCCAAAACTTTTACCGAACCAATGTCCGTTGCAGCCGTATTGCTTGCTGCCGGAAGCACAGTGGTCCAGGAAGCATAACCCAGAATACCGGCCATGGCCAATCCAGCCAATCCAGACATTACTTTATTTGTAGTGGTATTGGTGACCATGCTATCGGTGGTATTCAGATTGAGCATCATGACCACAAAAAGGAAAAGTACCATGATCGCCCCTGCATAAACGATGATGTGTACCACTGCTACGAATTCTGCATTCAACAGCAAGTAAAGGCCAGCAAGGGTAAAAAAGGTAACCACTAACGACAATACACTGTACATTGCGTTGCGCGCAACGATGGTGATAACTGCACTGATGATGGCGATAGCCGCGAGAGTGTAAAAAAGAACTTGATCCATGACTTATTTATCCTTCTGGCGTTTGGTAATGTCGATGCGGCCTTCCAATGCAACGGTTTCAACGAGGTCTTCCTTGCGGAAAATAAAGTCTTCCCGTTCGTAATTAGAAGGTACAATCCGATCGGTCATGTAAATGGCATCTTTGGGACAGGCCTCTTCACACAAACCACAGAAGATACAGCGGAGCATGTTGATGTCGTATTGCACCGCATATTTTTCTTCCCGATACAAGTGCTCTTCTCCCTTTTGGCGCTCGCCAGCTACGATGGTGATCGCTTCGGCTGGGCAAGCTACGGCACAAAGGCCACAAGCTGTGCAATTCTCGCGCCCTTCAGCATCGCGCTTGAGTACGTGCTGTCCACGAAAAACGGCACTGTGCTCGCGAACTTGCTCCGGGTATTGCACCGTAGCACCTTTTTTGAACATGTGGGAAAAGGTTACCCGCAGGCCGCCAGCAATCGCAGGCAAATACATGCGTTCGCTGAAGGTCATTTCTTTATTGGAAACTTGTTTGGAGCGATTGGTCAATTGCATGTTTACTCGTTTTTCTTAGATGAAACTAAAAATAGCACCATAAACTACAATCAATAGGATCGCTAAGGGCATCAGCACTTGCCAACCTAGATGCATGAGTTGGTCGTAGCGGAACCGTGGGATCGTCCACCGAATCCACATGAAAAAGAAAATAAAGAAAATGACTTTGCCAAACATTACCGCTACTCCGATGATGGCTGCCAATCCTGCTGGCAACAAACTCATGAACGGGAAATGATAACCACCAAAAAACAAGGTAGAAATCACCGCTGATGACACAAACATGTTGACGTATTCCGAAAACAGAAAAAAGCCCAGCTTCATACTGGTGTATTCGGTATGGTATCCACCCACCAATTCCGTTTCGCATTCTGGTAAGTCAAAAGGCGTGCGGTTGGTTTCCGCAAAAGCACAGATCAAAAAGATCAGAAATCCTAAGGGGTACTTGAACACGTTCCAAACTTCGTACTGAGAAGTTACGATCTCACTGAGTTGCAGGGAACTGCTGCCCAAAATGATGGGAATGATGGACAAGCCCATCGCCAATTCGTAACTGATCATTTGTGAAGATGCCCGCACAGCACCCAACAAAGAGTACTTATTATTGGAGGACCAACCCCCGATCAAAATGCCATAAACACCCAAAGAAACAACCCCGAAAACGTAAAGAATACCCACATTGATGTCGGCTACCTGCAAAGGGTACTCCGTGCCACCGATGGTAATGCTTTTGCCCCAGGGAATGACTGCGCTGGTCATCAAGGCCGTGAGCATGGCAATACTGGGCCCTAGGATAAACAGAATGCGGTTGGAACCCTCCGGACGGTGCTCTTCCTTGAAAATCATTTTAACCCCATCGGCAATGGGTTGCAACAAGCCCAATGGCCCTGCGCGGTTGGGACCAATCCGGTCTTGCATAAAAGCCGCTACTTTGCGCTCAAAATAGGTGCTGTATGCAGCAACACCCAGGGTGATCAAAAACATGATCATCGCCAGGCCTGCTTTAAATGTAAGTACAGATATCAGTATCATTGCGCTTGTCCAATTTGAGGATGAACAACATCCAATTCGTAAGGCAAGTGATTTTGAGCAATCACCGAATGCGTATCGATTCGACGTGGCCCTTCAATCACCCAATCCATTTTTTCTTTCTTTTCAAAACGGCAGGTATTGCAGATGAACTCTTCTACCTCGCCGTATTTGTCTTTGCGCCCAGTTACGCGCAGCACTTCATCGCCCTGAAACCACAAGGCCACTTTGCCACTGCATTTCTCGTTTTCACAATTGCGGTGTGCATTGTAAGGCTTGGTAAACCATACGCGGCTCTTGAAGCGGAAGGTTCTATCCGTCAACGCTCCAACTGGACACACATCGATGACGTTGCCAGAAAAATCGTTGTCGATGATGTTTTGGATGTAAGTGCTAATCTCGGCAGCATCACCGCGGTTGATTATCCCGTGGCGGCGCTCGTCGGTCAGTTGGTCGGCAACGTACACACAACGGTAGCACAGGATGCAGCGGGTCATGTGCAATTGGATGTACGGGCCAATGTCGATTTTGTTGAAAGTTCGGCGACCGAATTCGTAACGCGTGGTTGCAGCACCATGCTCATACGAAAGATCCTGCAAATGGCATTCTCCAGCCTGATCGCAAATTGGGCAATCCAGCGGGTGATTGATTAGCAGCAATTCCACGATTCCCTTGCGGGCTTCGATTACCTCGGGTGAGGTAACGTTTTCGACTACCATCCCATCCGCAATCTGGGTGCAGCAAGAAGCAATCAACTTGGGCATGCCTCGCGGGTTTTGTTCGGATGATTTGGTCACTTTTACCAAACATACCCGGCATTTTCCGCCGCTACCCTTCAATTTGGAATAGTAGCACATGGCCGGTGGTACGTTTTCTCCAATCATTCTGGCTGCATTCAGAATGGTGGTACCGGCGGGTACTTCGATGGTTATGTTGTCTATGGTTACGTTTGGCATTGGTTTTGCTTTTTCTCCCACGAATAAATTCCTGGGCTGTTTTTGTGTGGCCTCCCACGACTGAAGTCAGGGGTTGGCTTTTTCCTACCACGAATAAATTCGCGGGTTTGTTTTTGTGTGGCCTCCCACGACTGAAGTCGTGGGTTGGGTTGTGCTATGCGGGTTGTGCAAGGAGTTCGGCTGACTTGCCCATGCCGTAGTTGCGGCGGGTTGCTTCAGCAGGTTCAAGCACGTGCCATTCAAACTCATCGCGGAAATGGCGGATTGCCGCAGCAACTGGCCAGGCAGAAGCATCTCCGAATGGGCAGATGGTGTTCCCTTCGATTTTTCTTTGTACATCCCAGAGCAAATCGATGTCTTCGATGCGACCGTGACCGTGCTCCATGCGGTGCAGGATTTTCTCCATCCAGCCTGTACCTTCGCGGCAAGGGCTACATTGGCCACAAGATTCGTGGTGGTAAAAGCGGGAGAAATTCCAGGTATTGCGAACGATGCACTGGTCTTCGTCGAAAACGATAAAGCCTCCGGAACCCAACATACTGCCCGTAGCAAAGCCACCGTCGGAGAGCGATTCGTAGCTCATCAAGCGGGGGGTGCCGTTGGCGGTGGTGGTGATCAAGCGATTGGGTAAAATTGGAACGGAAGAACCTCCTGGCACCAGTGCCTTGAGTTGCTTGCCGCCTTTGATTCCGCCACAATATTCGTCAGAGTAAATGAATTCTTCTACCGGAATACCGAGTTCGATTTCGTAAACGCCTGGCTTGTTGATGTTGCCGCATGCAGAAATCAGTTTGGTACCTGTACTGGCGCCAATGCCAATTTTGGAATAGGTTTCCCCGCCTTCGTTGACGATGAAAGGTACTTTGCAGATGGTCTCAACGTTGTTCACGATGGTTGGGCAGCCCCACAAACCTTCAACTGCGGGAAATGGAGGCTTGATGCGTGGGTTACCCCGCTTGCCTTCCAATGATTCGATCAACGCGGTTTCTTCGCCACATATATAGGCGCCACCACCTGGGTGTACATGCATGTCGAGTTTGTAAGAAGTTCCCAGGATGTTTTCTCCCAGATAACCCTTGGCGTATGCTTCATCAATGGCCTTTTGCAAAATGTGCATGATGTACATGTACTCGCCACGGATGTAGATGTACGCAGTGTTTACACCCAACGCAAAACTGGAAACGATCATCCCTTCGATCAGCAAGTGAGGAATTTTTTCCATCAGCAAGCGGTCTTTGAATGTTCCAGGTTCGGATTCATCGGCGTTGCAAAGGAGGTAACGGGGTTTATCGTTGCCTTTGAAGATGAAACTCCACTTCATTCCGGTTGGGAAACCTGCGCCACCCCGACCACGGAGTCCAGATTTTTTCACCTCTTCGGTAACTTCATCTGGTTGCATTTTCTTGAGCGCTTTTTCAAGTGCCCGGTATCCACCGTTCTGGATGTAGCCTTCGATGCCAGTGATCTCCGGTTTATTGATGTGCTCTGTTAATATTTTTAACCTACTCATGGCTTTGTGGCATTTTTGGTAAACTCTTCCAATAATTGATCGATCCGTTCTTCTGTCAAAAACTCGTGGTATTTTTCACCTACTTGCATCATTGGCGCATAGCCACATGCTCCCAAACATTCCACCGTTTTGATGGTAAACAACCCGTCGGGAGTCGTTTCGCCATCTTTGATGTTCAATTTGTTTTCGAGGTATTTGACGATGTTGTCTGAGCCTACCAGCATACAAGGGCCAGTGCGGCACACTTCCAATACACTTTTGCCCACGGGGCTGAGGTGGAACATGGTGTAAAACGAAGCCACTTCATACACCTCGATGTGCTGAATATCGAGCAGTCCTCCAACATAATCCATCACCTCTACACTGATCCAGCCAAAATCTTTTTGAGCCAGGTGCAGAATGGGCAAAATAGCTGATTTTTGCTTTCCCTCAGGGTAACTCTTGATCAACGTTTGCACTTCGGCAAGACGTTCGGGTGAAAAAGCTATGGTTTGTGTTTCGATCATTAATCAACTGTTTTTAGGCATCCAATTCCCCCGCGATCACGTTCATGCTGCTCATCGTCAGGATGGCGTCGGAGAGCATTGAACCTTTGATCATTTCAGGATATGCCTGGTAATAAATGAAACATGGACGGCGGAAGTGCAAGCGATACGGCTGGCGGCCACCATCGCTGATCAAGTAAAAACCCAATTCCCCGTTTCCGCCTTCCACTGCGTGGTATACTTCTCCTTTGGGGATTTCTACTTCGCCCATTACAATTTTGAAGTGCCAGATGAGCGCTTCCATTTTGGTGTACACATCCTGCTTGGGAGGGAGGTAAAACTCGGGTACATCCGCAAAATATTCCCCTTTTGGCATTTGCAATAACTTGGCGTACGCTTGCTCAATGATGCTCAAGCTCTGCCAGATTTCTTCGTTGCGTACACAAAAACGGTCGTATACATCGCCGGATTGACCAATCGGGATGGTGAAATCAAAATCCTGGTAAGAACAGTAAGGATTCATCACCCGAACATCGTAATCGATGCCAGCGGCACGTAGATTTGGCCCGGTAAAACCATAGTCCAAAGCCTCCATGGCATCGATGCCGCCTACGCCAATGGTGCGATCCATGAAAATGCGGTTGCGGGCAAGCAGGCCTTCAAACTCTTTCCATACTTTGGGAAATCCGTCCAAAAACTTGCGAATGCGGCGCATCACATTGTCATCAAAATCGCGTTCGAAACCGCCGATGCGGCCAATATTGGTGGTGAGGCGAGAGCCACAAATTTGCTCGTAGATTTCGTATACATGTTCGCGTTGTTGGAACACGTACACAAAACCCGTCAATGCACCCGTATCCACACCAATTACACTATTGCAAATCAGGTGGTCAGTGATGCGGGCCAATTCCATAATGACCACGCGCATGTAGTCTACGCGCTTGGGCGTTTGTACGCCAAGGAGCTTTTCTACCGTCAAGTGCCAACCAATGTTGTTGATCGGGGAGGAGCAGTAGTTGAGTCGATCGGTAATGGGGGTTACCTGATAGTAAGGCCGGTGCTCAGCGAGCTTTTCAAAGGCGCGGTGGATGTAGCCTACCGTAGCTTCAGCTGATATAATGTATTCACCGTCCATTTGCAGCACGTTTTGAAAAATACCGTGCGTGGCAGGGTGGGTGGGCCCAAGATTGAGGGTGTTGTATTGCTTTTCCTCTAGGGTTCCGGGTGGAGTGGTTTGCAATGGTTCAATCATCGGCCAAAGAATTTGTCTTCCTTATCGGTGCGGGTACCATCTTCGAGCGGGTATTGCTTCAACAAGGGGTGATAAGTCATATCGTCTACATTCAGAATCCGGCGCAAATCAGGATGCCCGGTAAACCGAATGCCATAAAAATCAAAGGTTTCTCTCTCCATCCAATTTGCTGCACGAAACACAGCGGTGGCACTTGGAACAACCGGATCGTTTTCAGGGAAGAACGCACGCAACCGCAACCGGATGTTGTGAATGAAGCTGTGCAAATGGTACACTACCCCGAGTTCCTGACCGGTATGCTCAGGGAAATGCACGCCGCAGAGATCGGTCATAAAAATGAACTGAAGCTCGGCATCTTCCTTGAGCCACTTGATGATATCGATGACATCTTCGCGCGGAACATTGAGGGACAACAAACCAAAGGGTTCTTCCTGAGTCAGAACCTTTCCGGGAAATTGTGTTGAGATTTTTTCCACGATGTACTCGTGGTTAATATCGGTAGCAGTCATGATTTACTACAATTATTCAATTCCGTAAGAGGCCAGCAGTTGTCCATACTCTTCGCTGTTGCGGCGGCGCAGCGATTCGTTTTTGATCAGTTCCTGGATCTTTATTACCCCGTCAATGATGGCTTCCGGGGTAGGAGGGCAGCCAGGCACGTACACATCTACAGGAACCACCTTATCGATGCCCTGCAACACACTGTACGTATCAAAAATACCACCTGAAGAAGCGCAAGCTCCAACGGCAATGACCCAGCGAGGCTCGGCCATTTGAAGGTAAATCTGTTTTACTACCGGACCCATCTTCTTGGCAATGGTTCCCATGACCATCAGCAAGTCAGCCTGGCGCGGAGAAAAACTCAAGCGCTCAGACCCAAAGCGTGCCAAATCGTAATGCGCACCCATGGTTGCCATGAATTCGATTCCGCAGCAAGAAGTAGCAAAAGGGAGTGGCCAAATGGAGTTGGCACGTGCCAAGCCAATGGCTTTATCAAAAGAAGTGGCAAAAAAACCTTGTCCGGTGTGACCTTCGGGACCTTCAACCAGTTTAACAGCCATTGTTGTTCATTTATGAGTGATGAGTTATGAGTGATGAATCAAACACGACTCTTTTTGTTTTCGGGTTACAATTAACCTTTTTCCCAATTCAAAGCGCCTTTTTTCAGGATGTAAATGTATCCCAAAAAGAGGGGGGCAATGAAAAGCAGCATCTTCAGGTAACCTTCGCCGCCTAGCTCCTTAAAATTGACGGCCCAGGGGTAGAAGAAAATGACTTCTACGTCAAAAAGAACGAAGAGGATCGCAGTCAAAAAATATTTGATGGAAAAAGGCAGGCGAGCATTGCCTACCGATTCGATGCCACATTCAAATACTTCGGCTTTTTGAGCCGTTTTTCTTTTTGGACCAAGGAGGTGGGTGGCGATCATGGTCGTCACTACGAATCCGAGCGCGACAACCAACTGGATCAAAATTGCTAGATAATCAAGCTTATTCTCCATAATCTGTACATGTTTGGGTCTTCCCGATGGCTTCATTTGGCACAAAAACGTGCGGCATGATTGTCAATACTTGGTCATTGGGAATTTCGAGAACAAATGTATCAAAGCATTTTGAAATTATTGACAGGAATGGAAACTAAAGGTTTGGAATGAATTTATTTGTACGGAGTCTAAATAGACGACAAAAATACCTGATAATCAGCGATATGTATTTTCAATCAATACTGAAAGTATAATTTGATTTGGAGAAAATGTAGAACGCAGAATATAATGTGGGGATTTTAGGAAGAAACGCGATAAGGTTTGTTAAAAAAAGGTAATGCTTAGCCATGGCTAAGCATTACCCCCTGCTTTTAGAGCATCAAGTAGAAGGAAAATCAACGTGCAGCGGCTAAAATCTTTTCTGCATATGCATTGGGATCATGGTACATTTCTTTTAAGGTGCTTACTGGATCTTTGAATAACCGGGCAAGGGCAGGATTGTTAAACACAACATCTTGACCTTCTGCTCTTAATTCTTTTTCAACTTTTGCAAATTCTCGTACTATCAATCTAGCTCCCATATCTATGATTCGATTGAATTTTTCTTCACTCATTACATTGTGTAAAGATTCGTTAGCTACCTGAGGTATTGCAAGGGAGGTTTTAGGATTAGGTGAGCCATTAAGATAGCTTTCTATTTTATTGACTTTCTCTTCTACTTCATGGACTTTACCCGCTAGTTGATTGGATTCGATACCAACTGCTATATTGACCATGTTAAACGGGAAGTTATTTTCGATCGTCTCCCAAGCCACACCTACAATTTTGCTGTAATCTGCAATAGGCAGTTCTAAGGGATCAATTGCAATTCCAAATCCATCATTTTTACCAGAAGGGATAATGTAGTCGCCACTGTGTACATTACCCATTACCCGAACAGGTACCTGACCCATAAAAGCTATTTTTTCATATTGGTCTTCAGTACCTTCCGCAGGGGTTTTACCTAGAAAAGCTGGGAATTGGGACACGACCATCACATGCCCTGCTGTAGTCGTATTACGGGTTACTACTCCACCATTAACACCAATTACTTCTCCAAAGACCATGTCTTTTTCCGTTGGATTTATTGGCCACTACGCGTACCTGATAACCGGTGCCATAACGGATTTCAGGGATGGTACCACTGATAGAACCATTGGAAGTGGCACTTACTGATCCGATATTGGTCGGTGAACCAAAGTTCCCAAAACGGTCGCTGAGTTGTAGTGTAAAAGTATTGGGGCTGATGAAAGGACAGTTTACAGCATACGCTACATTGATATTGTCACCTGCACAATAAGGACCAGCAGGGGTCGGGTCAACAGTAGTGATGGTACGCGTCAGAATAGTGAAGGCACTGGATTGAGAACCTGTGATCCCAGGGTTGTTGGCTACTACCCGCACCCGATACCCCGCACCTCCCGCGGCTGTTTCAGGAAGGGTACCCGAAACCGATCCGTTACCGGTAGCACTGGTACTGCCAATGTTGGTAGGCGAACTGAAAGAACCAGCAGCATTGCTGAGTTGTAAGGTAAATGTATTGGGACTGACAAAATCACAGTTGACAGTATAATTTACAGTGATGGAAGCTCCGGGACAGTAAGGACCAGCTGGGCTAGGATTGCCAGTAGAGATGGTACGCCCCAAAACCGTGAGGTCATTGCCGTTGTCGTCGTCACTGGCATTGACGTGATTGGCTGCTGGGTTGGTAGAGACTACCCTGACCCGATAGCCTGTACCTGCCGCCTGGTTATCCGGAATGGTAGCTGTAATGGTGCCAGCAGCAGCAGAAGTCACCGATCCAATGATATTGGAAGAATTGTCATTGTCTGGAAAAAGACCAGCGGCATTACTCAATTGGACCCGAAATACGTTGCCCGCGGTGAAAACCCCTGTCGTGGTATTGATGGTATAACTAACATTGAGGGTTTGCCCTGGACATAAATTGGTGGATGCTATATCAGTTGTGACTATGGATTGGCCATTGACAACGAAAGACCAAGCCAACAACCCTATTAAGATGAACCATATCCGCGTGGATACAATTGGATATCGCTTTGACGTATTGAATATACTGAAAAAGGAAGTGATCCCTATAGCAGGAATGCTTAGGTGTAAATTTTTTTTCATGAGAACAACAATTGTAGCGTAATAAGTAGATGATATTAAAAAAACTGAAGCTATTTTGTTTTACACATCACAGTATTTAGGTTATATACAAAGATATGACTCCAGGGATAAACTTCGAAATTTTCTAGGTTAAGAAATTGTATAAAAAATAAAAAACGCCACCTAAAGCATTTTCCTTAGGTGGCGTTAGTGAAGGTATTTATGAAAAAGATCTTATTTCTTCAATTCTTTTTGGATCTTTTTATCAACCATTGACCATTGCGTAAGTAAATCAGGGTCACGGCGCAATTTTTTCATCATTGGCACTGGGTTGTCCAAAAATTCATTTAATTCAGGATGAGCGCTCAAATCATAACCTTGTGCAATCAATTGCGTTTTTGCCTTGGCATAGATTTGCTTGAACAATGGCTCATTGAGGTCAACCATTTTATCAAATTCTGCATCCGTAAATTGCTTGGTGGCCGTAGTTGAACCAGGAGCTAAATTGCTGCCATTAGTTGTCAGGTTGTTAGTGATCCCTTCTGGGCGTAAGGCACCACGCCCTTCAAGGTAAGCAATAATGTTGTCGACCTTGTTTGAAATTTCATCCACCTTTGGCGCCAGGGCATTGTTTTTTAATCCAACCGCAACATTGACGTAGTGTAGCATGGATTCGTCATTGACTATCTCCCAAGAGACGCCTACAATTTTGGAAAAGTCAGAAATTTTCATGTCCTTTGGATTCACGGCGATCCCAAGTCCGTCGAAGTTTCCAGAGGGGAGAATATAATCTCCAATTTCTACTTTGCCAGCTACTTTAACGGGTACTTGCCCCATAAAAGCAATTTTTTCAAACAAGTGTTTGGCATTGGGCTGGGGTGCATTGCCCAAAACAATCGGCTGTTTGGATACCACCATAATGTGTTGTGCATCATTGGTATTGAGGGAAACGACGCCTCCAGTTACACCTACGATCTCCCCATATTGTAAATCCCTCACTTTATTGCTACGCCGAAGCCACTCAGCATAATCTCCGGCACCAGAGTTGTAGGTAACACCCACTCCATTGACCGTGTTGGTGATCCAATTGTCAATTTCAATCCCCAACGAAATGGCTTCTGCCGCGGTGGTAATGGTGATAACTGTAGCGCCCGCTGCTGCTAGGGCCCACCCAGGAACCTGCCAAATGAAAATGATGGTAGCCGCCGAAAGTCCAGCAGCAGTAAACAGTCCTGCCGTTTCAATTCCCGCAGCAATTGCCCCTGCTGCAAGTGAGATGGCATTCAGGGTAAAGGTCGCGATTTGACTTTTATATTCCCAACTGTCTTTGAGTTCATCCAAGGTTCGGCCTTCAATTTGACCCCAAGTATTTTCATCATCGGCAAAGGTCATAAAATCGTTAGCCGTACTGCGCAACCCTTTGATGGTGATGTAAATTCCTTGCTGGCTGCCTTCAATGGTCAGTGGATAAGCAGCAATGTCATCATCTTTACCATCCACTCCACTCTTTATTTGCATTTGGCCACCAGAGGTCAATACAACCCTGGTGGTATTGTTGGTTTTCAATACCAGATTTTGAGCGTCTTTAGTACCGACAAAATGGGTTTCAGGACGGGTCAGGGTGTTGCCTGATGTAGTCCAGTAGATCGATTGACTTTTCTCCACAGGCAATTCAATCTCGGTAGATTCACTTACTAGCTGTGATGCAGTAGCCGCATAAAAAGCATAAGGTACGGTTTGCAACTCGGTACTACCCAATAAAGCGAATTTATTTCCGCCAGTTGCATCCATTTCAACATCCAACCAGACTTGATAAGTTGCCCAGGGGATGTCTGCCAGTTCCCCAATATTGTTTTTCCCTTCCCCAATCACCAGGTTAATCAAACCCAATTCGTCTGTGGTCACCTGGTGAACTTCCGAATAATAACTTTGATTTTCTTTTTCTTTAGTGGAAAAAGAAAATTTGAGGGAAAGGGTTTTATTTGATAAAATTTGACCCGTTTCATCGCGGGCAACAGCTTGGTAAGTCATTCCCAGGCTGGTTTGAGCAGCCAAAGAATGAAATACCAAGACAAGGAGCGAGAGTAAAAATAAAATCCTTTTCATTATCTAAAATTTATATTGAGTGAAATAAACAAGTTTACTCCCTCTATTTTTTAGATTTAATTTTTTGATCGATCAGTGCCCATTGGGTCAGGTATGTAGGGTCACGACGAACTTCCTTCATCGTTTGCACTGGGTTGTCAAAAAACTCGACCAACTGTGGATGAGCATTCAAGTCAAAACCCTGCTTGCTCAACTTAATTTTGGCTTGAGCAAAAGCATCCTTGAATAAAGGAGCATTGTTATCAATCATCGCATCAAATTCCTCATCCGTATAAATTTTATTGAAAGTGGTCTGAGGTTTTACACCTGGAGTAATTGCCAAAAGTTGGCCATCAGCCTGCAGTGGAGCTTTTCCCTCAAGGTAGGCCATGATCTGCTCCACCTTTTGGTTCAACTCTTCTACTTTGTTGCTCAAATCGTTGGAATTGATACCCACAGCTACATTGACATAATTGAGGGGAGCATCTTTGGCAGCCTGCCAGGCCACACCCACAATTTTAGCATAATCGCCAACCTTCATATCGGCTGGGTGAATCGCTACACCAAAACCGTCTTTGTTACCTGAAGGAATGATGTAATCTCCTATTTCTACTGAACCAGAAACTTTTACGGGAACTTGACCCATGAAAGCCACTTTTTCAAATTTATATTCCAGCTCTTTGGGTGGCACTTTGCCCAATACAATTGGACGCTGAGACACCACCATGAAATGATCTACACCTTCCGTGTTCAAAGAAATGATGCCACCTTTTACACCTACAATTTCGCCAAATTTCAAATCACGCTCTTCTTTGTTGCGTTCCAACCACTCTGCGTAATCACCCGCACCGGAAGAATAGGTGACCCCTACGGCATTAACAGTATTGGTGATCCAATTGTCAATTTCAATTCCCAATGAAATGGCCTCAGCGATAATGGCTGCCAGACTCAATGTGGCTCCTACACCCGCAGCCGCACCAAAACCGGAAGCATACAAACCACCAGCGGTAATACCAAAGGCAACCGAATTTGCTGCAAGTGAAATCGCAGAAAGGGTAAATAAAGCAATTTGACTTTTATAATCCCAGCTTGATTTGAGTTCATCCAAGGTCTGTCCCTCAATTTCACCCCAGGTATTTACATCATCTGCGAATGTTACAAAATTATTGCCCGAACTGCGCAGACCCTTGATCGTAATCCAGATACCTTGTTTACTACCTTCAATCGTGAGGGGATAAGATCCAATTTTATCATCCGCACCATCAACACCACTTTTGATCTGCATTTGACCCTCTTTTGTCAGCTTAACCCGGGTTGTATTGTTGGTCTTTAAAATCAAATCCTGATTGTCGCGCGTACCCAGAAAGTGGGTGGCTGGGCGCGTATTGGTGTTTCCACCAGTAGTCCAATAAATGGACTGGTTTTTTTCAGTGGGTAAATCGATAGACGTAGAATTGTCTACAATTTGTGAGGCGGTAGTTGCATGGAATGCATATGGTACGGATAGCAACTTGGCAGAGCTGACCAAATCGTAATTTTTTCCACCTTTGGTGTCAACACCAATATTGAGCCAAACCTGGTCTTTAGACCAAGGTACCTCTGACAATTTACCACTGGCATCTTTACCTTCTCCAATGATAATTTTGAACAAACCATTGTTGTCGGTTTGAACCTGATGGGTCTCGCTAAAATATTCGGCTTGGGCTCCGTTTTTGGAAACCAGCGAAATTTTTAGTGAAATGGGAAGATTGGCAATGATCTGACCAGAAGCATCACGCGCCACCGCCTGATAGTTGATGCCCTGGGAGGTACTTTGCGCAGTTAGTACAAGTGCGCCAATAAAACTGGCGAAGATGAGCGAAAGTAGAATTTTTTTCATATCAAAAGGCAATTTTGATGCATTAGAAATTTACGGTTCAAAGGATATACTTAGTGTGTTTTAACGACTTTAAATACCTCAACTGGTTGTCCGCTCTGGTGCATTACATTCAAGAAATATACACCAGAGGGTAAATTGCTCAGGTCTAGTTCTGTGTTGCCCAACTGCAAGGCCGTACGATTGATGAGTACACGACCTCCTACGTCCACCAAATTGGCAAACAAGCTTTGCTTATTTGGTTCTTGTAGCTGTACATTCAGCGTTGATTGAACCGGGTTAGGGGCAATGCGAACAGTTGGAGCAGTATATTTAGGTAATAATGTCACTTCTAAAATAGGCTGGTGAAAACCTTCAGTGACAAACCCTTGTGGGGATGTCCAACGAGCCACTGCAGTTTCGCCTAAAGTCCAGGCCAATTGAATTCTACCTGCTTGCATTTTACCTCCAGCGCTACTGATGACCTCTGGCGACAAAGATTGAGCTTTACCTAGTACGGCACTGAAGACCAGGGTTCCAACCAAAACTAATGAATGACATTTCATAATTGTAACTATTGGTGGAGGGCCGCTTTATGACCTTGCCGCCATCGAGTGAAAAATTCACCTCAACAGTGGCAAGGCATAATAGCGCATCCGTGATTTTAACGGTTCAAAAGAATCATCTTTTTGGTATCGATAAAGTCGGCAGTTTCGAGGGTGTAGTACAAGACTCCACTTGCTCTCAATTCTGCTTGCTTCAGTATAATTTTGTTTTCGCCTTTGCTGTAAGTTCCGTTGACGCGGTAGATCAAACTTCCCTTGGTGTCGCGAATGGTCAGGATACCCTTGGCCGCTTTGGGCAGGTAGAAACCAACTGAGGTTTCATCGCTGAAAGGGTTGGGGGTGTTCTGGCGCAGTACCGCGAAGTCTTGGGTGGCAATTTCGCCAAAAGACAGTTTCACACCAATGGTTTCATTCTCCTTGTCGTAGGCTTCGGCAGGCGTCAGGCGGCTGCTGATGTTGAGTACTTCGCTCAGTTTGGTGTTGGCTTTGGCCTTCAATTTCAAGGTAAACAACACCTCGTTGCCCGCTGCACCTACACCTGAGTTCAGGTTCCAGCTGGTGGTGATTGCACCTTTGTCTTTGAAAATTCCAAAGTTGTCGGCCTTAGTTACACCGTATTCGATGCCTTCCAATTCTACCAGGTTTTGCGCATAAGTGAGCGTAAACTGGTATCCCTGGATGTTTTGCAAGTCCTTGGCGCGAATGGCTACTTCGTAGCTGCCATCCACTTTCATGGCTTGTTCTTCGGCAACCAACAACAGCTGGCGGTTGGTACGAATTTCAGTTGCAGCTATTCCATTGGCAGTTGCTGCGTTTCCGTTGACATCCCCCATTTTGATGGCGACAAAGTCTGCTTTGACGTTGCCAGTCAAGTTGTTGACGTTGATGACCTCAGGATATTCCGCTCCAAAAGGATTGGAAGCATCCGGGAATCGGTAGGCTGCATCGACAAACTTCCAGCTTGGTACACTCTTGAATTTATCATCCACTTGCAGGATCAATTTCCGAATCTGGATCATGTCCAAAGTACTGATCGATTTGGAATTGTTGACGTCAGCTGCGATTTGGCGGTAAGGATTGTCAATCAACTTGGTACCGAGGATGTGCTTTTGGATTAGAACCAAATCGAAGGTAGAAACCCCGTTGACGTGGTCTTTGTCCAGTTGTGCACTCAAAGAGAAGTCTGCACCTTTGGTCAGGTTGCTGAAGGCATATGCACCAGAATTGGCGGTGATTTGCTTCAGGGTGCTGGCTCCACTTACATCAACAGATACCCCAAATACAGGTTCAGATTCATCCGTAGCAATCAAACCGGAGATGGTTGCCACAGCAGGATCTCCAGTGTTGCAAATCTTGCGGTTGTCTTGGACTTCAATGAAGGTTACACAGAAGTCTTGGTTGCCGGCATTGTCCCAAGCGTGCAATTCTACCTGTATGATCTTGCCTGCGTCCTTGCAATTGAAGCTCAAGCTGGTCTGGTTGTCCACTGCTGGACTACCGACGCGGTTGATCGAGTATTTGGTCACCAATTTGCCGCTGCCGTTGGTTTCAGGACCTTGGCCATTGCAATCGAATATTTTGGAAGCCACCAGGTCGGTTGCCCACACGGTGATCATTCCACTGCCGTTGCCGTCAGGCATGAGGCTGGTGCTGAGTCCGTTGATACAGATTGGTGCAGGGCCTTTGCAGTCTTCGACGGTGAATGGAATGCGGGTTGGTTCACTCAGGTTGCCACATTCGTCGCGAACCACCACAATCAAGTCGTGCTTGCCTTGAGGCAAGTTGCTCACGTTGATCTCGAATTGACCACCAGCAAGGGTCTTGACACTCCAACGTGGAGTTGAGTAGCCGATCAAGCTGCCCGCATCGCGGGTTTGGAACGGTGCAATGGCGAGCAAGTTGGTTTCCAAAGTCACCTGGTCAGTGCAATTGTCGGTTCCTTTGACAATCATTTTGATGTTGGCTAGACAATCTCCACCTTCGCGGATGCAGAATTTGGCTTGATCACCCGTTACCACTGGTTTCACTTCGTCGTACACTTTGATGATCTGGGTGTACTGGAAGGCGTGGTAGAACTCACCAACGGGCAAGCCGTATGGATTGCCGCTGAAGGCATTTTCACAATAAGCAGGCACGAACGCTTCGTCGTTGCCAGTGGCTACTCTGCTATCAGAAACATTGCCTTCGTTTGGCGTTTCATTGAGAGACAAGTAAAACTCTTCGCGCTGATTCCGGTCGGCATCGCGTACCAGCACATAGATTGGCGTTTTACCGTAATTGTTGTAACTGCGGTCTACCACATATACAATTCCTTCAGCAGTAGGATCACCACAGTTGTCGTCGTAAGCACACCAGTCGATGACGGTGTAAGTACGGAAGATTTTGTAGCACTCATCATTTGATGCATCGTAGCGCTTGTCGGTCACATTGACGGCCAGGATATCGCAACCCAATTCCTTGGTAAAGGCGGTATCAATCACTGGTGCTTTGCAATCGCGTTGATCTACGTCTTTAGGGAAGCAGATGTTGTATTCGCGCAGCGGCAGTACCCGGATGATTTGTTTGCAAGTCGTGGTGATTGGTCCCTTCGCCGTTTGTTTGGTCAATACCCAAATCCGTTCAATGGTACCAGCACCACACTTCAGGCGTTTCACTGTACTATATGCAGTATCTGCCTGGATACAAACTGCACCACTGTTGATGATGACATCGCCAAATACTCTGGCTGATTTTACTCTATCGTCAATAAACTCGAGGTTCTTATCATTGCAATAGATGGTAACTTCCCAAGGAGCAAGACACTGAATTGGCGTTTTGTCGTCTACCTGGATGTTGTTCCAACAGAAGTTGCGGTTTCCAAATTTGTCCTGAGCCCAAAGTTCAACCATCAGCGCACTTCCATCACAGCAGAAGAATGGAATGGTATCCATCAATGGCGTCATAATCATGCCCAATCCATTACCAGTAGCTGGTGGATTTTTCGTGAAGTATTCACCAATGCTAAAGTATTCTTCGATTTGCGGAGTTCCGTTGCTGTTGAGGTCGATGTAATCGTAATCGTCTGCTTTGCCATTGTTATTCAGGTCAAGCAGTCCTTTAGAAGGATCATAAGGATCAAGCTTGCCATTCTTATTCGCGTCGACCACCCGTGGGAATTTCAACATGGTCGCTACACAAGCATCTCTTACCGGACGGCGTACTTTTACCCACATCAACTTACAGTTGTCCCAGCTCCCTTCATCCAGGTCTTTGGCTGCAACAAAGCCGTTACCCTGATTATCGAGGGTAATGTTCAATTTGTCGTCGCACTTCACTACTGGCGAAATCTTGTCTACGATGCGTACAGGAATCCAAACAACACTATCTTGATAACATGCATCGTAAACCCGCACTTCTACAAACCAGTCGCCAAGGATTGGCACTCCAGATACGGTGTAACCTTTCGCACAGTCACCAGTTACTTTCACACCTGGATCAGTTTTGAGCACGAATACACCAGTGGGGCGCTCATCCAGGTCAAGGATGGCTACACGCTCAACTACGCGGATTTCGTAGCACCAGTCGCTTTGCTCAATTACATTGAAGCTGGAGCGGTTGAATAAAAATCCACCAGTACAATCCATCGGGCCAGTAGAGAATTCCAGTACGTCATCTGGATCATAAGTTGTAGTAGCTGTTTTTGGATTGGCTTGAGGGGCACCAGTATAGGCACCTACTTTACCATCCTTATCAACATCCAGTGCAGTAATGATTGGTCTTTCACTATCACCTACAATGATGGTTTGTTGCCAGGTATAGCGGCCACCACTCCAGATACTTTCAGCGTAACAATCGTTGCCGGTTGCTGGCTGGATCAAGTAGTTTGGATAAGCAGTTCCGGTTCCATAACACCAGTCAAATATTGACCAGGTACGGATGATCTTCTTACCACACAGGCCTTGACCCGTAGAGAAGGAAACTTCATCCGTGTAGTTGAAGGCAAAACCACAGTAGTCTTTTCCAGTAATGAAAACCTTCTTACCTGCACCGTTGATGTAGTAAGGCACACTTTCAGCGATGTTGTATTTCTTACCCGCCAAATCAGCAGGTAGAATCAAATTGTCTCCTTTCGCTTTGTCATTCGGTACTTCAATTTTGCACAAAGGAAGGTTGATGACCGGACGGTAGATGTTGATCAACTGGCTGCAATTTGCCTTGTTACCGGCTATATCCTGGAAGGTGAAAGTACGGCGAATCTGTGCGTAGATATAACCTTGAGCAGCTGAAGCATTGCAATCAGCAAGGTACTCAATTTCATCCTTGACATTGATCAACCTCGGTATGTCACAATTGTCTGTAGCAGTTGCTACACCAGTATAATAAGGATAGTTGACATTGGTCCAAGACTTCGCTACATTGTAGATACTGTCTACATCAGAGCAGACAAAGGTGTATGTACCAGTGATCTGATTCGTAGCATTCAATTTGCGCGATGTATTCGGAGGACAAGTAACGATTGGTGCGATCTTATCCACAAAGATGATTGGTCCCCAGATCACGTTACAATGGTTGGCAACACTTCTCACTTTGTAGATCAAGGTACGATCGCGGTACTTCTGCACATCAAATGGTACCCGATCTACTGAAGCCCAAAGGGTTTCTTCTGTCCATTTATCCTGAATGATCACGCGGTAGTAGCTCCCCATTGGGTACTTATCAAAACCACAAGCTGCGATGAAGTTGGGCACCAGCAAATCTGCGTTCACAACAGCTTCACAATTGGCATCCAATGCAATTTGGAATTCTTTGTAGCCACTATTCCACTTCGTCTTGAACCAGCAAGAGTCGTTCATGATGGCCTTGTCATCCTCATCTGCGTATTTATCACGGCCAGTTACGTTTGGTGAAACATAAGGCAGTTGATAATCCCCTTTCAAACCACGGTCAGCCACCATACCCTCGAAGAGGATACCATCACCACCAGCAGGATATGCCAAGTTGGCCATCGGCATTGGATCGTCGAACTCATCGGTAGAGTCGAATGCCACAATGGATTTGCCAAAGCGTGGGTGGAAGAAACGGAAGTCGGTCAATGGTCGCTTGTTGCCATTTGATTTATCGAAACCAATGGCACGTGCAGTGACAGAGGCAGACAACATCCATGGATAAGCCGCGTCTTTGGTTGGATCAATTTCGAACTCAATTTGTACACACAATATTGAATCACCACGGAGCAGGAAGGTGGCATTCTCAGAAGTTGGCAACAACAACTTGGTATCAGTTGTACCATTGTAGTTGGGGTTTACCACCAGCAAGTCCTTCGGCTTCGCATTGACTGCAGTTTTGAAGTTAACCAATGAAGACTTTCTGATCTTCTGATGTGGCAAATTGGTCACAAAAGCGCTGTCTACAATGGTCACGATTGGCTTGGAAGCCGTGTACAATGCTGGGCCGTAAGCATTCAAGAGGTTGAAGAACATCTGGAAGCTATCCAGTGGCACTTCTTGTGGGTTTTTCACGCACAGGTGAGTGATCACGTTGAAGTTGCCGCAGATCAGGCTGGTTGGGAAGTTCACCCCAACGATGTCCATACTTGCTTCTACGTTTGGCTCGTCTACCCAACCAATGTCTACCGACTTGTCCCACTGGTTGTCAGGGAAGAAGGCCGGAGTAAATGGATTGGCGTTGTCATTGGCATCGCGTTTGCCATTTTCGCCAATTGGACGGTCGTTGACCTCTACTTCAGGTTGACGGCTGTTGCTGTCGGTGATTTTCACAAAAGCACCAGGGCCTTTGCTGGTTCCGGCAACCCCTTTGGTCAAACCATCACTGTCGTTGTTGTCGTCTACCCCTGGATTATCCTGGAGGGTCACCACGCGGTGTTTCGGCCAGGCATTGACAAATGAAGCACTGTCGGTTGCGAAGTACTTAATCGGCAATACGTAGTAAATGCCCGGGATCAAACCGCGGAAGGAATACAAACCGCTGTCTGCTGCTGGAGAAATACCCGTTTTAACCAATGCCCCAGGAGCATAAGTACCCACGGAAGGTGGTGCAATCGTACGGTTGTACAAGATGTCAGTTATTGATCCGAGCGAAGACAAGCTGGTTTGGTAACCCACGGTGTCAAATGCACCAGTAGTACCATTTACACCACCCCAGATGAGTACGAGGTGCAAAGAGTCAACCACATCTTCACTGGCATCCTGGTCTCCAAATACATCGTGATCGAACCAGGCCAGGTTGCCAATTTTGGCAACTGGAATGGCATAATCTTCCAGTTCCCCTTGTGGGTATGGATATCTTCCTGTATTGCCAGGGGCATCCGTCCAATTGTTTGGCGGAGCCAAAATTGGGTTGGATGGCAGGTTGTTTTCAAAAGACTTCACATAAGGCGATGCCGTCATGTGGAAGATGTTGTTGTCTGCGCCCAAACCGTTCGGGAAAGCATTCGGGAAAGCCGTTGCATAATTGGTCCAACCCAAACGGAAGCGCATGAATACCGTTCCTGAGTCAAAGACGGCAGTTGTTGGTACTCTGAAGGCTAGGATGGTACTGTCCACACCGTTTGCGCCCGTTCCAGGCAAAATTGCCGTGCGGGTATCGGTGATATCGGCAATGTTATTGGTTGTCAACAGAGCATTGGCCGAAGTAGATTGATGCGTAAACTCTACTTTTTCCGCAGGAATGTCCATCACTCCGTTGCCGTTCCAGTCGATGAAGGCATCGAGGTAGGCAGTGCGGTTCACATAGCCACCTGCTGAAGTATCCTGAGAAGTATAGTTGACTTTGATGTAAGCGTATTCACCAGGGAGCAGCGGAGAAAGCAAGCGAACACCTGTTTCATCATCTGCTGTTACACCTTTTTTGAAGGCACCCTGGTCATCGTCGTCACCGCCGGCTTTGCTGCCTGCGTCTGCGTCTGGCTTACCGTTTAGTTCACCATCTACACCTTTACCCAAGTATAGGCGAGGCTGGATGGCGTGGCGTGGGCCAAATTTACCACTGAACAAGGCGTTCATTGAATCGCGCAGGGTCAGGTATTTAGAACCAGGCAGGATGGAAGTGATCGGCAGATCCCCGTAATCAAATCCGGTGTAACCAAAGTCGCGGGTTTCGTCGTATTGGTTGTCTGGGAAGTTGTTCAAGGCATCCACAGCAGTGGGGTTGGGCAGGTTATTGCCAGCCAATAAACCACCTACATCATTGCGTGGAGCATTTTCATCCAGGCACAAGGCCATTGGATTGGTAATGCTGAAAGTATCGGCAGTGATGCGGTTGTCAATCAACAGGTCGTCGCCGTTGCTGTTGTCATCGATGCAAGAATCATCAGATGGATCTGGGTTGTTGAACGTAGCCGTCATGCCCGCTGGATCGTCAACAATGATCCGGTATACTGGATTCGGAATACCAGAAGGATCGACGTTGCCAATCAAACCGCAGAAATAGTAGCGGCCATTGGCGTCGGTTGTATCGCGATAAGTGAATTCGTATGGATCACCATTGTTCAAAATACCGTCAGCACCTGCGAATTGCAAAGTGATCGGTACATTTTTGATGCCTGGCTCAAGTACATCCTGGTAACCGTCGTAATCGCGGTCTTCGAATACAGTATTGCCCACTTTAGAGAGGGAAATGAAGTAATCTTCTACCTCGCCATAAGGGATAATGCCACCAGGTACGCTGGTGTTTCCTGCTCCTGGTTGTGGATCAGGAAAGTTTAGATTGGCGGCCAGGATTCCGTTTGGTCCCAATTGAGGATCAAAGCTGATGCGGAAACGAGACAAGATGTTGCCATTGTTGTATTTGACATCAGCAGGAACCTTGAAGGTCAACGTGATCGAGTCATTGGCGGAAGTGAGGTAACTCATTTCCAGTTTGACTGCTTTGGTATTGGCTTCAAGCATGTTGGCATCTACTACACCATCTCTTTTGTAAAAAATGATGTGTTCGTCCTTGTCAATAGTGCCTGCCCCATTGTCGAAGTTTCCGTCACCGTTCCAGTCAAACCACGCATGCAAATAAGCATCCGGGCCGTTGAAGTTGATTTTTGCACTGTACTTAACTGAGAGGATGGCGTCGTAACCAGCTACCATTGGTGTTAGGAACCTGATGCCGTCTTCGTCGTCGCCACAAACTTTGGTCGAATCGTGGAATGGCCAGCGGCGTCCTTGTGAAGGATCGTATGGGAAATTAGGATAGTTGCTGAAATCCGCAATCGGATCATCGCCACCGCCCAGTACAACCGGAACGGGCTTGAAATTTGCTCCTGCGTCGGCGTCAGGTTGGCCCAGCCATTCTACATCCTGGCAATTGCCCAAACGCAAGTCTGGAGTAACGATGTGCTTAGGCCCTTCTGGTTTGAGGCCATTTTCAGTGGTTACAAAATTGGTTACCGAAGGATCATTGCCGGATTCGGCCAAATCGCCGAGATCCAGACCTACGTAACCAAAATCGATGCGTTGCTCAACCCTGTCATCAGGAAGTGCGCCAACTGCGTTCGGATCGAGCAATTGTGGGTTGCCTTGATCCAGGATGCCTTCTTCGTCGGTACCTATTTGATCAATCTTAAGCTTGAACATTTGGCTCTTCGATTGTCTGCGGTCGCCACTTACATACGCCCAAGGATTTTTGAGCGGTTTGCCGTCACTATCGAGGTCTTCTTCGGTTACGTTTTTGATGTTGTCAAAACGAGTAGGCGTCAAACCAAAGGTGTCTAAGGCAATGATTTGGTAAACACCCTCAATCAAACCGGTGAAGCAATACAAACCGGACGAATCAGTAAATACTTGCAAAATAGAATCCCTTACCAGGTCGTCACCACCACTGATAGCGATGGTATTTGGGTTGGCAGCTGTATTTTGATTCACGGAATCACAACGTCCGGTAATTGGATTAACCCCACCAAAACGAAGCACGACGCGTACATTCTGGATGCCTAGGTTGATTTCTTCAGCATCTTGTTTGCCGTTGTTGTTGCGGTCTTCCCAGACCAGATTGCCCATTTTGAAGATCGGCAGGAAGTAATCTTCCACTTCACCGTCTGCTGCTGAACCGTTAGGCCTTGGTGCACCATTGAAAGGTGCATCCGTAGTGAAACGGAAGCGGAAGTACACTTTTCCACCAGCAAAAGTAGCATTGGCAGGGACGTTGAAATTGACGATTTGACCAAGTACCGTAGTTGTAGGTCCAACTTCTACGCTATCCACATATTCCAGAATGCCGTCGCTGTTCCAATCAGCCCAAATGTGCAGGGTTGCTGTGTCAACGGTATTGTTCGTTCCTGAGAACGACAGTTGAGCGGTGCTACCAGGTACCAATGGGCCGAGGAAAATGATTCCATCTTCGTCATCAGGAATTTGGTTGCTGTCGTCACCATTTGCGCGTTCGGTAGGTTGTCCGTCTGCTTCAGTGTCGATCACTTTACCAATGAATACGAGTGGAGTTACCGGCACCCCGTGACGAGGACCATTGTACACACGGCGGGTTTGGTAATCGTTGTTGCCTGTACCAGCAGTTGCATCAGGCAAGTCACCATATTCTGCGCCACGCAATTCTACCATGAAGTCTTCCACTTCCCCATCGGGTGCTTGTCCATAGGCGTCGAGGATATTGCCTGAAGTTAGACGAATTCGCACACCAATAGAATCTGAAGAAGCAATATTAGGAATGCGAATACCGAAGTTAACGTTGCCAATGAATCCAGCAGGTACTGTACGTTGGTACGTTTCAGTTACTCCATTGAACAAACCATCACCATTCCAGTCAATGAAGGCCCAGAGGGTTGCGGTTTTATTGGTGAAATTGTTGGTAACCGGAATCCGCAATACTGTGCTGTCTGTAGCAATAAGCGGGTAGGGGAGTAGCGTAGTAGGATTCAGGAAGTTGTTGGCACTCAAATCCTCGTCATCTACTCCGTTGTTGTCGTCACCAGTAGCTGGCTGGTTTGGATTACCTTCTGGTTCTGCATCGGGTGGGGTTGCGCCAATGTAGAGGGAAGTAACTGGGCCAGCGCCGTTGTCAATCGCGTAGATCTTGTGGCTTGGCCCAGGCTGACCACCTTCGGCATCGGTGATGTAACGTGGTTCACCCAGGTCACCCCAGTCGTAGCCGACGATGGTTACCCAGGAGTCTTCTACTTCACCTTGTACGTCTGTGGTTACTCCTTGCGCTGGTCCGGTAGACAAAAGCGTGGAGGCGTTATTTACATTGAACAAACGGAAACGTGCCGCTACTCTTTCCGGTAGTGGGTTGGGATCAACGGGTACATTAAAGATGACGTCGAAATAACCACTGGCGCCAGGAGCAATCGTGATTGGCCCCGATTTTTGGTTAGGCGATGCGTCTTCAAAAGATCCGTCATTGTTCCAATCCACAAAGCCTATTAAATAGGCATTACTGTTCGTTTTATTGGTTACAAATACTTTGAAGCGAGCAGGTTTACCTCTCACCACGGAATCTGGCTGAATGATGCCGTCTTCATCATCGATGCCATTGATGTCGTCACCAAATGCATTTGATTGGGGTTGGCCATCTAATTCTGCATCAATCGTATTGCCAATTCTCAGGTTTGGATTGATCAAGTGACGTGGACCACGAGATCCATTTACAGCAAAAATCGTCTCGTAGTTGCCTGCTGCAGTAGCTCCAGGCGTAAGAGTAGGTTCTGCGTCCGGAAGGTCCGCATAGTCAAAACCAGCGATACCGCGCAAAAGATAATCTTCTACTTCCCCATCGGGTGCCGGGCCATAGGCGTCGAATACTGCCCCGGAGGTCATCCGTACCCGTACCCCAACGTTGCCAGTTGCAAAAATGGGGATTTGCAGGTTCAAAAAGGTCACCGTACTTGCTCCTGGAGGAGCGGTGGTGCTGAAACGCTCGGTGTCGTTTTCAAAAACCCCGTTGTTGTTCCAGTCAAAAAATGCGATGACATTTACTGGCTCAAGCAAGTTATTGGTTACCGGGAAGCTCAAGGTAATCGTATTACCGGCAATCAAGGAGTCATCAGTAGCGGGGTTGCTGAACCAGGTGATATTGATGTCTTCGTCTGATGGAACTACACCGCTATTATTGTCCCCATCAGCAAACAAAGAAGGTTTGCCATCTGCTTCCCCGTCGGGAGGCGTAAGGCCCATAAACATCGGAGGCTGAAGATTGGTTACAAAAGGATCGGTATTGATGTCGATCAAGTTGATGATGTGGCTTGGCCCCACCAAACCACCCGCCAAATCGGTAGCGAATTTTGGCTCAGGTAAATCACCATAATCGCGCAAGGTATAGGTGATGCACAATTGGTGCTCACTCGATATGTCAAATACTTTACCGTGGAATTGGTAAACTGGTACATCGAAATCAGTACCCGAAAGGGTCAGACCCAACTGGAAGAAACCATCACCGATTAAACGTCTTTGGGCATCAATAACCCCTTGCGCACCCAGGTCGGTATGTGGGCCAGTTGCCTCAGAACCAATGACAAAATCGTTGTACTTGACTTCGAACAGATCATTGTAAGCGGTTGAGTTGAATCCGTTGTAGCCAGTGCCCGCTGGTGCGTAATTGTTGTCAGCAACCTGGGTGATGTCAAATTTGATGTCACCCGTAGCACCCTGATTTGGTGGGAGCGCCAGTACATCTACTTCGCACACGGTTTGGAAACCACCCAAAATGGTTTTAGGGCGGTATTCGATTTTTTCAATGGTGGCATTTTTAGGAATAGCGCTCAAATTAAATTTGATCCAACCCCGCATTTCTACCTTTTCATTGGTATTGGCAGGATCTTCCTGGGTTTGACGAATCCGCCCTACCGCAATCGCACCTACTCCATCCAGAATGGCATCACTGCTGGCACAAGTTGGATCGGTTACTTTTTGTAGGTAACCTCCGGCAACCCCTGGAATTTCACAAACGACCGTCTGTAATTTTGCCGTGCTGATCACATCTGGTGGGGGAGGCCCAACGAGTGGACACGATGTAATGATGTTAGACGCACAAGTTGTGGCTGGGGAAACCACCTGGAAATTGGTGTAATTGCCAACCCCCAAACCAGTGATGACAAACGGAGCAGCTTGTGGCCCGATTGCTTGTGCACCAAGCGTTGGATGGGTATACGTGAGCGTATAATTACCCGCTGGCAACACGGAAATCGTGATTTGACCGTCGGTTGAAACCGCCGTATTTGGCTCAAGCTTGGCAGCACTGATGACCGGTCTTTCGTTTACCACATAATCGACCTTGGCTAAAGTGCTGCTAAAACACTCGGTTACCGTATTGCGTATCCTTACCCACCGCGATCCTCCAGGTGCTGTTGGGTTGACGATGGTATAGTCACCCAGTGAAGTAGATGGATTCGCCGGTATCGTACCCAGCGCATTGGTATACCAACGGTATTCTAGCGGAGCCACCTGAAGCGGCATGGGTATCGTGACGTTTTCACCCCTACACACCTCATTTGGAATCCCTGGAACAGCTACCACTGGCAGCGGCGGCGTATTGATGACAATATTGTCGAATTCATTGGATCTACAGAAAGGAGCTACCGTACTCTGGACATAGATGTCATTGTACGTTCCTGCTCTTAAAAACTTGATCCGGATTTTGCCCATAGCATCCGTAGTCACATCCATATTGGATGCAGGATTGCCTTGAGGGGAACCCACTGGGCCAGTATAAAATAACTTATACGCCAAATTGGGAATCAAACCCGTGATGGTAAATTCGCCATCCTCTTTGAAACATCCCGTGGTGGGCAAAACATTGGTCACCGTGATTTGAGGCGGAATGTTATTGATAGAGGCAATATTGGAAGTGGCGAAACAACCATCATTTTCTACCAGCACCTGAAATTTACAGTTTGCATTCGGGTAATTGATGTCCGTGATGCTAAACGTATTGGCATTAGTGCCTCCAGCACTGGCCGGACTAAGCAATCCTTTGGATACCCCATTGAGGTTGCCTGCAAAAACGTTAGTGCCCAGTACGGTTACACTAAAGATGGTGTTTTGCCCCAGGCCATCCTGATCCGTATAGTTGGTGTATTTATTGGAACCTACATTGGCGACGGACAATCCTCCAGGTGTTGCTGCATAAATGAGTCCTCCCGAAACAATGACATCGGAGACGTTGGCATTACCTAGACCAACCACCACATTTGAAAAAGTCAATCCACCGTTGGTTGAGGTAGATACCCCATTAGCCGTACCTAAATAGATAATGCCACCTGTAACAAATACCGAGTTGATGTAATTGTCTCCAAGGCCGCTGCCGGTGATGGTGACAAACGAACTCGCACCATCGTAGAGGATGGCCAAGCCATTTTCAGTGGCGGCATAAACATTATTATTGGCATCCACAAAAACATCGTTGACTGCGATGCCATTTAAAAAATCAGGCGCAGCATTGAAGGAGTCGCCGTCATTATCGGTCGACACATACAATCCATTGTTGCTGGCTGCATAAACCTTGGTTGAAGATGCAAATATTGCATTGATGGGGAGCCCACCATTGATGAGCACATTAGTGAACGCTGCCGATCCATCGGTACTTGTACTTCTACGGATGCCTAATGTAGTAGCAACATAAGTAAAAGTACCGTTGGCAAAGACATCTTTGATGTCCCATCCTGGAAGCCTAGGTGTGAAAGTTAAACCACCGTCAGTAGAAACGGCTAATCCATTTCCGGTTCCAGCGTAGATGTTCCCATTGGCAGCGTACAAACTCAGTACCGTTTTATTCATGGGATCAAGCCCGGCCGCAGAATTTGTAAAAGGGAGGGCACAGATTTTTTGCCAGGTGTAATTCAACCCGCCCAGTGCTGGAGTTGAAGTGGTACTAAAGGAAGGATCGCCCAATAAGCAAGCGTCAAAATTGTCTAAAATGCCTAACGGACGTGGACCACGGATTTGATAGTCCCCGAACTCACAACCAAAAATTGGTCCTGCGGGGGCCAAAGTGGCTACCAGGCGAATTTTATACCCATCGCCACCCACTGCATTAAAAGGTATGGTATATGTGATGTCTTGTAAGGTACCTACATTACTCTTGAGTCTGCCAATGATGGTTGAATTAGGAAATGCTGGGTCAAAAACGCCCGCAGCATTACTCAACTGAACGAGAAATTCGTTGTTTGCTCCAAAGGTCTCATTTGCGAATATAAAATTTTTGGTAAAACTTTGGCCTTGGCAAAACTTGGTGCCACTGATCTCCATGTTGTCGATAGCACCATTCCTGATCTCGAATGGAGCGGATGCGGTTCCAAGGACATTGCCCTCACTGCCCACAACTCTGAATCGATAAGTACCCGAGGATACCCCTGGAATGGTAATGTTCGAAAAAGTACCAGACGTCGTGTTGCTATTGGAAGTACCCGTAACATTGATAGGGCTCGTAAATGCCCCTGCGCTGGTTTTGCTCAGTTGCAAACTAAAGGTATTGGTAGCTGCAAAATTACAAGTGGATACTGTATAGCCCACGCTAATGACATCACCTACACAATAAGAGGCCCGGTTGGGGTTCAAAGTGGGGGCGTTAATGCTTGGGTAGTTGATGGTGAGGTTTACATTATTGTCGTCAAGAACACCCAATACCCCAGAGATTACCCGAACCCGATAAGTATTTCCAGCTGGAAAACCACCCGGGTTATTCGTTGGAATGGTAAAAGAAATATTGCCACTAGCGTTGGTCGTGTTGGTATTTGTAAGGTTTACGGTACTTCCGACGTTGACCCAGCTTAAAAGATTTCCTGTGGGTGAATATTGGGCTTGAAGGGTTCGCGTAGTTGCAGCACCTCCAGCCACATAATCATAAGGCACTGATATCGGATCCCCTACACAATACGTCGTTGGATTGACTGTATTGGGGGTGGTCAATGTCTGACCAACCAAGGCTGAACCAATAAACAGCAAACCCATCAAAGTCAGGGTGATCTTGATGGGTAAACCATTTAACCTTCGCACTCTATCGAGCACAAGGGTAGCAAAGGAAATCCCCGAAGAAGGATTGCTAAAAAGTAAGGGTCTTTTCATGAGATACCGATTTATAAAAATAGCGTTAATATCGACATAAATCAAGCCGCTTAAAGCTTGAAGGTGTTGCGATTCAAGTTCTAAAAAATGGTTGCTAACATATCAATGCTGATCGTCTTGGAACAGCAACCATTGTTTTTAGAATAACATCGAAGGTCGTCAAAAAAAATAGTTCCCTGCGAAGGTAAGCTAAACCAGAATATCTAGCATAGAATATAGGCTTTTTTTTATTTGATGTAGTTTTTTTGTTTCAACTATTTAGTCGTTTTTATTTTGTTATAAAGCTGATGCATTTTTATTTATATTTAACGTGAAATTAATATAATATTCACTCGGCCTTATTTGCCAAACAGATCAATCCACAATAAATTGATACCCCACGCCCTTCAAGGTAATGATCTGCACCCGTTCATCCTCCTTCAAGTAATCCCGCAAGCGGGTAATGTACACATCCAGGTTGCGGGAGTTGAAGAAAGAATCGTCCCCCCAAATCTGTTGCATGATGACTTTGCGCTCAACCGTGAAGTTGCGGTGATCGGAAAGAATTTTGAGCAATTCCGCTTCGCGGTGCGACAATTTGCGCACTTTTAATTGAAAACGCAGTTCGTATTTGCGCAAATCAAATTGGTACTGCCCCAATTCGATGACCCCATTAGATTCAACGGGAGCTTCGGGACTGGATTGACCGCTCAAATTCAGCAAATTGTGGATCCTCGCAATGAGTTCCTCCATGCTGAAGGGCTTGCGGATATAATCATTGCCACCTGAATTGAAGCCTTTGAGTACGTCTTCGGTTTGGGTTTTGGCGGTGAGGAAAATGATGGGTAAAGTGGGGAAGTTTTTGCGGATTTCTTGCCCCAAGTCATATCCATCGCGGTTGGGCAGCATCACATCCAGCAAACAAATATCGGGCACAAAATTCTCAAAAATCGCCATGACCTCGGCACCATCGCCGACCATCTGGACTTCAAATCCCCGACTTTCAAGACTTTCCTGGACGATTTTTCCCAAAAAAAGTTCGTCTTCTACGTACAGTACTTTTGTAACCACTACACCTTATTTATTATGCCTTGGCAAAAATACCGTAAAACGGGTTCCTTTGTCCACTTCACTGTCCAGGATGATTTGCCCTTTGTGTTGCTGAATCACCCCCGCCACATAACTCAAGCCCAATCCGTATCCCTTTACGTTGTGGGTATCGCCATGCGGTACCCGAAAGAATTGATCAAAAACCTTGCCTTGGTACTCTTTGGGAATGCCAATGCCACGATCCTGGACACTCAGGGTGAGGGTACCATTGTGTTCGGCCAGAGATATGTCGATCTTGGGTTCTTTTTTGCTGTATTTCAGCGCATTGTCCAAAAGGTTGTACACTACATTGGTGAGGTGAATGGGATCAGCCTCAATCTGAAAATCTTCTCCTTCGGTGCTGAAATTGACCACAGCCTTGTTTTTTTCAAATTGCAGACTGAGCGATTCCAATATTTTTTGGATAACGGTTTTTAAGTTAAAAGTCTCGGTTTGAATCTGCAAAGTTTGACTCTCAAACATCGACATTTTCAATACCCGATCCACCAACATCGACAGCCGTTGCATCTCGTGCTGGGAGATGTCGATGTATTCCCTGGTGCGTTGCGGATTGTTGAGCGCATTGAAATCTTTCAGGGCTTCCAGCGCCACACTCACTGTGGCAATCGGCGTTTTGAGCTCATGCGTTATGTTGCTGATGAAATCGTTTTTCAGGCGGGTCAATTGTTGTTGCTGGCGCAAACTTCTAAAAATCAGGCCAAACGACAAACCCGTAAACAGCAACAAAAACAGCCCAAAAATCATTTGAGGAGTCATTCGCTTGAGCAAAAACCAATGGTAATCGTTGATGCTCAACTTATAAAACTGAATAGGAGGGATACTGGCCGGGGCAAAATGAATGATGCTATCGCTGGGCATTTCTTCAGGCAAGGAATCGATTTTGCTCAAGGAAAAAGAAAGGGGAAGTTCAGACTTGAGCAACTGGCTATGGTATTTGGCCGCAAGGGCATGCTGGGGAATGCTGTCGTCGGCCAGTTCAAAAATGGCATTCGCTCCTTTTGGCAATTTACTGAGTGCCAATCCAATTCCTCTACGCATTCCAAATGACCTGCGCATGCGGTCATCATTGGGTTTGCGCTTCATAAAAAAGTTGATCGGTCGTTTTTCTGGAAAGGTGTCGCGGTGAATAAACGTAACGCTGTCCATGCGAACCACCAGGGTTGTACTGGATTTTTGAGCAGAATGACGAGCCCGAAAATTTGGTAAAAATGCATTTTGAAGGGAATCTCCATCCCCGTCGGTAAATACAATCCGCTTTTGGATGATCGAATCCTGCAAATCGCGAACCGTCTGAATGAACACGTTCTCAGATTGATGGCGCAGCAAATTCTCCTGTTCCTGGTAAACCTTGCTCAGCCAGTAAATTTGAAAAACGGCCAACAGCAACAAGCTGCCCGTCATCAAAGCGCGGTATAAGGTATTGTTCTTGTACAAATCGGTTGATTTGAATAAACTTTATGAATAGACTTTATGAACTGGCTACGTGTTGGCACAAAGTTAATTCAAAGGATCAGGCGGCGCACCTGCCATTAACCATTATTAACGTTAAATCAAGGAACGTTAACTTGGGGACTGAGCGAGAAGCGCTTAGTTTTGTATAAAAAATGGAATTACCCATGAGAAACTTGTTTATGTTGTGTTTTGGGTTGTTGTCCCTGGCCTTATCGGCACAAAACAACGAAGGTACCATTGTGTACAAGCAGACGGTTTTTATGCGCCGTGAAGTTCAAGCCAATGCACCTGCAGGCATGGATCAAAACATGATCCGCAACATTCCCGAATCTTCGGTTACCGAATTTCAACTGAATTTTACGCCTACCACTTCTTTTTACAAGGAGCTTGCCTCCAAAGTAGATGAAGAAGGAGGCCAACCTGGCGGTGGTGGGATGCGCATGATGATGCGCCGGTTCAATCCACCTGTTTACCGCGACCTGGCCAACAACCGGCAGGTAGAGGAGGCGGATTTGTTTGGCAAGCCATTCCTGGTCGATGATGTGCTCCCTACCCGGGCATGGAAAGTGACGGGTCAGCAGAAAAAAGTGCTGGATTATCCCTGCATCTCAGCCACTTTTACCGACAGCCTGATGGGACGGGCACGCGTCGTCACTGCCTGGTTTGCACCTACCATCCCGGTAGCCATCGGCCCACAAAGCTACGGCGGTTTACCCGGCATGATCCTCGAAGTTGAATTTGATGGTGGCCGCAGCATAGTTACCGCATCAGAGGTGAAATTTCAAAAGCCAGCAGAGGGAAGCATCAAAGTTCCTGAAAAAGGCAAGAAGGTTTCTCGCGCCGAATACCAGAAAATTCAGGCTGAAAAAATGAAAGAAATGCGGGAATCCGGCATGTTTCAAGGTCGCCAAGGTGGTGGCCCTGGTGGTCCTGGAACGCAGATTATCATCCGCAACTAATAAAGTAGGCTGTCTCAGAACCTATATACTGAGACAGCCTGTATTTAAAATCCAGACCGACTGTCGTAATTGTTTTTCTGATAAGGAATCTTGATAAAGTCCAATGAACCAGGTTTGACCTGAATGTTCAAGACATAAGTTCCGCGCTGGGGTTGCCAGTTGAAGGCCAATTGCCAGCAATGCAGATCGCGGGTAAAACCAATGGAAGGGTAGGAGAGCCCTTTGTTGACAAAGTCATATCCAATATTGCCTACCGATACCCCCCAATTCTTGGTCAATTCGATATTCCCCTGTGCGTTGACGGAGTTGGTGCCCATTTTAAAAACTGCTTTTCCGGTAGACTGCGCTTGCCAATAAAAATCCAGGTTGTGCGAGATGCTGAAGTTTTCAAACAAACTCAGGAAATCTTGCTCATCTGCCTCCTTGGGTTGTGGCTGATTGCGCACATCGGTCACTACCTCCTGTTTGGCGCCCTGAAACATTTCGCGAATTTTCTGCACCGTCAGGTCGGTCACAAAAGAAAACCGCGCCGTCTCCATGCGGGGAATGATTTTCCCCTCCTGCCACACCGTCCGATTGTAGCGTATGCCCTCTGCATTCTTTAGGTAAGGATCCAGACTCATGAAAAAGCCCATGGTGGTAATGCCTTTAAAAAAGCGGGCTGTGGTGCTCATGCTGATCTGACTCCATTTCAAGGAGTCGGCAGCAAAGTTGTAGTTTCCACCAATGACCAGGTTGTCGATGAGTTTGATCTTCTTTTCCATAGAATCTCCTTTGGAGTAGGCTTTGGCCTGGAAAATGTTGTTCAAACTGTAGCCAACTGCCATTTGCCTCCCGCTCGGATTGGGCGTGCCGTACACGGCGATGTTGTCAAAACGCGAATAAATCTGCTTGCGCAAAGGAAAACGCGAATCGTACTGCACACTGTCAAAATAATTCAGCGCAGGATTCAGGTAATTGGGCGAATAGTTGAAGGAAAGATTGGGACGCATTTCCCAACGTACCGCTCTTACCGGAGTGAGCTTGCCCGTTTTTAAGGTAAAAAACACCCGGGTATTCAAACTGACGCCTGCTGAAAATTGCCGGAAAGAAGAGAATCCCGACAAGGTATCTGTGTTCACCGTACCGAAGAGGGTATCGTAGCGGTATACTTTTTTAGCGAGGTCAAAAGGATCCTGGATAGAATCTCTTTTGGTGACTTTGAGGGTTCTGTCAAAATTCTTGGCGATCGACTTCAACTGCCAAACTTCGTTGTAGGTAATATTGGGGTTGACGTTGATGTATTTCAGCAATTTGAAAGAAGTGTTGACATCCAGGTTGTGCCTTGCACCAGTGACAGCATCCTTCCACATTTTTTGGGTAAAAAGCGTGGTGTCTGTCGCTACAAAACTGCTGCGGCCTTCTCCAGCGTAGCGCAAGGCAATGGTTTCGTACCATTTGTCGTTGCTGACCTTCTTTTTGAAGGGGTACAAGGTCTGGGTCTGAAACTGTACGTTGGGGAAGTTGATGGTGGCCTTGCGGTTGTTCAGGTTTTGACTGTGGTTGAAGGAAGCACTCAAACTATAAGGCTTCCCTGGCCAGTTTTTGGTAAAATTCAGGTTGGAGTACAACTGCGAGTTCAATACATTGTAGGCATCGTTGAACACCCGACTCTGGTTGCGGTTGCCCTGAATGTTGAGGTTGCCCCCAAAGCGGGCGCTGGGGTGGGCCGCCGCTTCCTGATTATGGCTAAACTGGATGCCAAAACTTTTGGTGCGGCCATATTTGCCTGTTTTTAGGTCTTCGCGTACCTGTGAGTCAAAGCGCAAGGTAATGTTCTCCGAAAATTTGTAGCGCTTGCGGTAATCCGCTTGGACAGATAGACCATAAGTGCCTTTAAAATAGATGTTGCTGCGCAATGCCAGATTCAAGTGATCTCCTACCGGAAAATACCAACCGATGTCCCGCAAACCGAAGCCCCAGGATTCAGAATATTCATAATCGCGCGGAAACAACAAACCAGTACTTCTGCCTTTTTTTAGTGGAAAAAACCCAAACGGCAACCAGATGGGGGTAGGCACGCCCATGATTTCTATTTGAGATGGCCCTACAATGGCCAGTTTATCCGGAATAATTTTTTGCTTGGTACTGCGGATTCCGAAGTGGGGATGCTCTGCTGAACAGGTGGTAAACAGCAACTTTTGCCCAAAAATGATGTTGTTGGGTTTCGAAGTATCTTTCTTTTCCTCCGAAATGAGTTTCATCCGCGAGCCATGCACAAACAAATCATTCTGTTTGGTGCGCACATCATACACCATGCCTTTGCGGGTTTTGAAATTGTACCGCATGCGCTTGGCCGTAAAAACCTGATCCCCATCCTTGAATTCGGGCACGCCAATCATTTTACCGGTTAGGGTATCTTCCCGCAATTCGGCTGCTACCAGGTTGTTGGCCCAATCCAATTCAATAAATGCCGCATTTAAGCTGATGTCCCCGTATTTGATGAAGGCTTTTCCGTACAAGTAGATTTTTTTAGCTATGTTGTCCAATACCATTGAATCGGTTGCGTTGTATTCAACCGGAGCATCCAGGGAGTCGTTGGAAAAGCGAATTGTTTTTGATTTAAACCCAAAAGTATCGGCCAGTGCAACCGGAACCGTATCTGCAACGTTTAGGCTATCAGGCAATTTTGGATAAGGATCCTGAGCCATCAGGGGCATTGCGCCCAGGCATAGCATCAAAATACCCCATACACTTCTTGCTTTCCAAAAATGAAAATTGTTATTTTGCATTGCATTCATAATCAAACCCCTTACTCTAAACACAGACCCACAAACCATGATAAAAGTGATTGTTCTTTTCCAAACGAAACTCATCCTCATCCTGTCCACTGCGTTGCTTGGCTTTAACGTTTCCTTAGCAACCACTGTTTTTGAGCCGGGCAAAGTTATACAAAGCGAACGAAACGCAGCCCCCATCCCACGAATAAATTCGTTGGTTGCTGCGTCGGATAAACCCTACCAAATCAAAACAGTAGTCATTGACGCGGGACACGGTGGCCACGACCCAGGTTGTCATGGAGCGAGTGCGCATGAAAAAAACATCACCCTGGCCATTGCCAAAAGACTGGGCGAATTGTTGCGGAGTCGTTTCCCCGAAATCAACGTCATCCTTACCCGCGATCACGACGTATTTATTCCCTTGTACGAACGGGCTGAAATTGCCAATCGCAACAACGCTGACTTGTTTATCTCCATCCACTGCAATTCCATGCCTGGCAACAACAGTGGAACTTATGGTACCGAAACCTACGTCATGGGTCTGCACACCGCTCAATATAATCTTGAGGTGGCAAAACGCGAAAACGCTGCCATCTTGTTGGAAGATAATTACCAAAAAAACTACGACTACGATCCCAACTCCCCAGAAGGCCACATCATGATCAGCATGTTTCAAAACGCGTATTTGAAGCAAAGTCTGCAATTTGCCGAACTGGTGGAAAGTAAACTAAATCTTCAAGCCAAACGCAAAACCAGGGGAGTAAAACAGGCTGGTTTTGTGGTACTTAAAGCTACCGCCATGCCCAGTGTTTTGGTGGAAACTGGTTTCCTTAGCAATGCCAGCGAAGAACAATTCCTGAGTGGAAATTATGGCCAGGAGCAAGTGGCCGGAGCCATGTTGGAGGCTTTTGCGCAGTACAAAAGCAGTGCGGAAGTACCCGATTTTCGCTCTGAAGGACAATACGACACTGAACCAGGAAAGGCCATTGTGGCCAGTGCCAACGATAAACCAGTTGCTTATTCTTATGGCTCAGGTGCATCCAACAAACGCGTGGAAAATTCAAGCAACAATCAAGCAGGAGAATTGGCCAGGTCCAAAGAAATTCCAGCTCCCGAACGCGCCAATGCACCGGGTTCAAATGAGACAAACCCTGCTCGATATGGCCCTGTACCTCCTGGCGTCAATGCGCCCCGGTACAACCCTGGAACGCAGGCCGCTCCTCAAACCAATCTTCCTTCATCCAAAGTGAACGATTTAAGCTATGCGTTCAAAATCCAATTGGCAGCAGGCCCGATCGCTCCGAACCCAGCAGAGCTGAAATGGAAAACTTTTCCGTATCCGCTGGAAGTTTCGCAGGAAGACAACCTGTATAAAGTACGGACTGCCGCTTTTACGGATTACCAGCAAGCCAATCTGGCCCGCAACCGCAGTAAGGAGTTGGGTTTTGCAGATGCATTTATCATCGCGTTGAAAGATGGCAAACGCATTTCCTTGCCCGATGCAAAAAAAGCTTTAGGTATACCTTAGAGTAACGTCGATTAAATAGGAATTCCCCTAAACTTTTATTTATCTTTGCGCCTTGGTAGTGGGGCAAAAATAAGTGTTCATTTTTCTCGAGCCAGAGGATTAGATAAGACACTTGAAATGAACCGTTTACTTATCTAATCCTCTGGCAAAATGAACACTTATTTTTTTATCGCCCGACCTAAAATTAAAAATTTCATGTCAAACGAAATTAAAATTGCCCTTTTGGCGATAGTCGCGATTGTCCTTTCAATTTGGGGCATCAAGTTCATCAAAGGGAAAAATATCTTGACCCGTTCTAATCTTTACTACGTAGAATATGAAGATGCCTTGAGCATCCAGACTTCATCTGCGGTGGTAATCCAGGGGGTCAGTGTTGGTTTTGTTTCGGGGGTAAAACTCCTGGAAGGCGCTGACAAAGTCTTGGTTACCCTCGACTTGAACAAAGACTTACAAATACCCAAAGGTACCCGTGCAGAGATTTTTGCCAATGGTTTTATGGGTACCAAAAACATACGCTTGCATTTTCCTCCGGTGGATCAGCGGCAGGAAATGCTCAAGTCTGGTTCGTACCTGATTCCGGGCTCCGTGGGCTTCTTGGGCGCCAATATCCCGCAGGAAGAACTCAAGCAATACATGAAAATCATCCAGGAAGGACTCAAAGGAGTGATCGATACGCTCAACAGCAGTTTGACCGACAACAACAATCCCAATAGCCCCGTTAAAAAAAGCTTGAAAAACCTGGAACTGACCCTGGCCAACCTGCAATCGGCCACTGCTGCCGCCGACCGGATGCTGGCCAGCTCTTCTGGCAACATCAACGGCTCGCTCAAAAACCTGAATGAAATCACCCAAAGTTTGGCCAGTAGCAAGGCAAAAATTGGCAACATCATCGACAATGCCGACAAATTCAGCGGTCAACTTAATCAAATGGACCTGAAAAAGACCATGACCGAAGTGGATCAAACCATAGCTGGATTAAAAAATACCCTCGGTAAAGCGGATCAGGCCCTCAATTCCGTAGGTGGCTTGGTGACGGATATGCAAGCAGGCAAAGGCACGCTGGGAAGATTGTTGAAAAGTGACAGCTTGTACAACGAGATCTCCAAATTTAGCAACAGCGCCGATTCGCTGAGCAAAGACTTAAAAAAACGGCCTTACCGCTACATTCCGCTAAAAGGCCGCAAGCGGGTGCTGCGGTATGATAAGCAGGATGCGGTGAAGCAATAGCGAAGAGTAACGCTTTTTAGCATGAAAAATGAGGATACTTGCAGGCGCAGGTATCCTCATTTTTGTTGTGTGTGGCGCTTTCAACGCTCCATCCGAAAGACGGTCCACATGGGCGTACGGGCTTGCCAATTGTTTACATTAAACTGTAGTATCCAGTTGGGAAAACCGGTATAGACGCGCCGGAGCGGCAGATTCTCCAATTCGGGGGGCAATTGGAGGTTTTGATTGAAAATCAAATCACCCTTCCTCAACAAAAAGGCGCTGCTATCCCGCAAATCTTTCCACTGTGCTACTGGCCGAACCGTCAGATCAGGCAGCTCGTAGTAGCTGAAACGCAAATTTTGGTAATAAAAAGGTCCTTTATCCAGGGTGTACAAACGCACTGGCCCCGTCTCCTTGACATAATGATGAAAAAAATGATAGGTTCCTACAACCTTGTGTGCAGGAAGCAGGCAAATAATTAGCAAAATCACGAGATTGATACCCACCAAAAAATTGCGTAGATATTTATAAGCCTTCCAGTCTTGGATTTTAAGGTGCCAGGCATCCCAACCTTGTACCATCAGGAACAATGCCGGAAAAGCCATTGGAAACAAAAAGCGAATTTCTTTGTGGCCAACTATGGTATGCACCAGTAAAAAAGGCAATAACATCCACGTAAAAATGTGCCGAGGCTTATGCCGAATGCCGGCGATCAGCAATAGCAACAAGGCTACACTCAATGGTGGGATGGCCTTTATTAAATATTCTGGCACATAATACCACCATGGTGAAACTCCAAATTCACGGGCTACCCCCTCTTGTATATTGACCTTGTAATACAGCCAGGGAGTAAAAACGGTACTTTCGTAAAACCAACAATCGAGCGCAAAGCCAATGGCAACCGCTGATAATCCACCAAATATCCAGGCCGCCAGTTGCTGCCACTGGATGCGCTTTTCAAACAGCAGCCAGGCACCAACTCCTATTACGGCAAAAGCAATCTGAAAACGAAAAAGGAAGGCCAAGCCCATCAAAAAGCCACTAAGTCCTAATTGAACCGCGGTACTGGTGATTTCTTTTCGCTTTATTTGCAACAAAATCAAAGTGCCAGCCAATAGGCTCAATGCAGACCAGGTCTCTGATGAAAACCGTACGCTGATATAAGGCATGTACCATAGAAAAACTGACAACCTAAATAGAAGGCGCCGACCAAAAATCTCCTGTTCAAAATCTCCTGCCAATTGTTTGCAGAGCAGCCAATACAGCCACAGGCAAAGTACTGCACTCAATACACGCAGGAAAAACATCTGATCAAAAACATTGATTGCCAAATTGTTTGCAATCCGGATCCAGGCCATGGCCAAAATGGGTTGTAAGCTGGGTCTTATTTTTTTTCCAAGTTCCCATGGCGAATCGCTTGCAGGAATATTGCCTAATTTATAATTGGCGAATTCTATAATTTGAAAATGCTCATCTAAATGGTGGTAGCCCTCATTGTTCCAGGCCACGAGTAAATACAAAATGAGTCCAAATCCAAACAGGGTTTTTTCGGAGCGCTGCATTTTTATTTTTTTGTAAAAATTCGAGTAGAGAAGAGAAGCCAAGCACCACTTTGAAAAAGTGACATAAACTTAATAAATTTGAATCAAAAGCAAAAGGCTCAAGTTTATTCGCTGGATTCAGTTTGTCGGATACCATCAAATGCTAAAAACACCGAAACTAAAAATTGAATCTCTTGTTGTTCAATTAACTATTCTCATTACCTACAATCAATTAAACCATGATTAAATGCTGTGTTCTAACCTGTACGGCTTTGCTCCTCATCAGCACGCCTCCTTTATTTGCCCAAAAAGCCCTGGTTTTGCAAAGTGCTAAGGTAGAATACAAAATCAAAAATGCTGGGATCAACACAACTGGGCATTTCGGAAAAGTGGCCGCTGACATAATCTTTGATGCCAACAACCTGGAAAAGAGCAAAATTTCCGCCACGGTACAAGTCGGTTCACTAAATTCGGGCATTGGCCTGCGCGATAAGCACCTGAAAGGCGAAGCTTATTTCAATGCTGAAAAATACCCGGCAATATCCTTGATCTCCACCAAAATCACCAAAACCGATAGCGGCTATTTGGGCACTTTCAATCTAAACATCAAAGCCGTTACGCAATTCATACAGTTGCCTTTCACGGTGACACAAAATGGCAATATTCTGGATTTTCAAACCAATGAATTTAGCATCGATCGCCTAACTTACGGTGTTGGTAAATCCAGCATTACGCTCAGCAACACGGTAAACATCTCTATTAAAGCCACCTTTTCAATGTAAGCCTATGCTTGATCTGGATACCTTGAAACTCCTAAGATTTCCTTTTTCCATTCTCTTAATGCCCGTTTTTTTGTTGGCCTTCAGCCAAGTCCATTCCCCTTATTCCTGGTTGGATGTATTGTATCCTTTTTTGATCATCCATCTCTTGGTCTATCCCGCCAGCAATGGCTACAACAGTTACATCGATCGGGATGAAGGCAGCATTGGCGGACTGGAAAAACCGCCGATGCCCACCATAAAGTTGTTTTACGTCACTTTGGTAATGGATTTTACGGCACTTTTGCTCGCTGTTCTTTTGGTTAATGTGGCTTTTTCCTTGTGTTTGCTGCTTTACATCATGGCATCGCGGGCTTATAGCTCCCGGCAAATTCGCTTGAAAAAATACCCCATTCTAGGATTTCTGGTCGTAACCTTGTTTCAGGGCGGGTTTACGTTTTACATGTCCTATTTGGGAATCACCAAACAAGTGATGGAGTTAAACTCCACTACCATTTGGGTATTGGCAGCCTGCTCGCTACAAATCGCAGGCGTATACCCCCTAACCCAGATTTATCAACACCAGCAAGATTTGGATGACGGCGTGGTCACCATCAGCTACAAACTGGGACATAGGGGGACGTTTATTTTTTCGGCATTGATGTTTGCTGCTTGCAATCTTTGCTATTACCTGTATTTCAGCAAAACCAATCAGTTAGGCGATTTTTTGGTCATTCAAGCCTTTTTTGCTCCCATTGCGGTCTTTTTTGGGTACTGGTTTGTCCAGGTTTTGAAAAATACCGCCAATGCCAATTTCCGCCACACCATGTTGATGAATGTCATTGCCGCGCTTTCGATGAATGCGTGTTTTATGGTTTTATTGTTAAAAAACTGAGCCCATGAGTTACCTCCAAAACATTGCTACTGCCGTTCCTGAATATGGGTACGAACAAGAAGTATTGACCACCTTTTACACCAACTCCACCGAAGATGTGGCTGTGAAGCGAAAAGTGAAAATCCTGGATGCCAAGTCGGGGACTTCCACCCG
>NZ_JBBAKG010000007.1:84551-86487 GCF_040403615.1 Haliscomenobacter sp.
TTTGGCGATGGCAGCGCGGCTGTGTTGCTGAGTAGCCAGCCACAAGATGACCCTGCCAGCAAAAACGTAGCGATTACGGGGTTTGATTCCTTTTGTATTCCCGATAGCCGCAATGAAATGGCCTGGCAACTTTCCGAAACGGGCTTCATCATGAACCTTACTTCTTACGTGGGCGATTTGATCAAAAACAACATCAAGAAAATGCTCGACAACGTGGGCATTACCGCCGAATCCATCAACCATTGGGCTGTTCATCCCGGCGGCAAAAAGATCGTGGATAATTTTGGTGAAGCCTTGGGACTAAGCTCCACCGATCTGGCGGCTTCTTATCAAATACTCAAGGATTATGGCAACATGTCGTCGCCCACCGTGCTGTTTGTGCTTAAAAATATCCTGGATCGACTTGCGCCCCGTGCGGAAGAACAAACCATTTTTGCTGCCGCGTTCGGGCCTGGATTGACCGTAGAAACCATGCGATTGCGCTATGCTTGAAAACCGAAGCCAACAAAAAGAATTATTGGACGCAGAAGGTATTCCTGCGGCTGACTTGTTCCAAAACCTGCGGGAACTGGACCGGATCAACACCCTATTGGGAGGGTACAACATCACTTTCTCCGCCCTGAAAAAAGTAGTACAGCCCGATCAACGGTACATCCTCATCGACATTGGTTGTGGCGGTGGAGATACCTTGAAGCACATTGCAAAATGGCGGCAGCGCAAAAAAATGGATGTTCAGCTCATCGGCATCGATTTGAAACCCGAATGCATTGAATACGCCACCCGACAACAAACCGCTCAGGGCATTCAATTCATTTGTGATGATTACCGCAATATGTTTCTTCACGTGCCCCAGATCGACATCATCCACGCCTGTCTTTTTTGCCATCACCTGGATGAAGGCCAATTGATTGAACTCATCCACTTTGCGCTGGATCGAAAAATCCTGCTCCTGATCAACGATTTGGAACGCAATACCTTTGCTTACTTCGCCATCAAAACGCTAACTGCGCTTTTTTCCAAATCCTACTTGGTGAAAAACGACGCGCCACTTTCGGTGGCCCGCGGTTTTACCAAAAAAGAATGGATCACCCTCCTAAAAAAAGCTGGCGCTACCCATTTTTCTGTACTCAACAAATGGGCTTTTCGCCACGAAGTCATCGTCTATGGAAACAAATAACGACCCTAAAGTATATCCCTGCGCCATCATTGGCGGCGGCTTGGGTGGATTGTGCCTGGCCATTCAACTGGCCCAACAAGGCATGGAAGTGGTGCTATTTGAAAAAAACAGCTACCCGCAACATCGGGTTTGCGGCGAGTACATCTCTCTGGAAAGTTGGGATTTTTTGACCGAATTGGGGGTGCCGCTGGCTGATCTACAGCTTCCGATCATCAAGCAATTGGGCATCTCTGCCGAGAGTGGGTTCATGTTGCAAAGCCACCTGGCCTTGGGTGGTTTTGGGATCAGCAGGTACAGTCTGGATCATTACTTGTGCCAGTTGGCACGCAGCAAAGGCGTTACGGTTTTGGAAAACTGTAAAGTAAACGATGTGCAAGCGCTGGATGACCTTGTTTCGGAGATCCAGACCAGTCAAGGCAATTATTTTGCGCAATTGGTCTGCGGAAGTTTTGGAAAATACGCCCCCATCTTTGCCAAACCCAGCCGCTCCATTTCCAATAATCTACCCAATTACATCGGCGTTAAATACCACATCCAGACCGATCTGGCACCCGACCGCATCGAATTGCACAACTTCCAGGATGGCTATTGCGGCATTTCAAAAGTAGACAATGATCGGTATTGCTTGTGTTACCTTTCCAAAGCCAGTAGCTTACAGCAAGCGGGCAATGACCTCAAAAGTATGGAAGAAAAGGTGTTGTACAAAAACCCTTTTCTCAAAAAATATTTCACCCAAGCCACTTTTTTGTACGATGCGCC
>NZ_JBBAKG010000007.1:86587-112000 GCF_040403615.1 Haliscomenobacter sp.
CAGCACTTGTTTGGCAAAAAACAAAGCACCCAACTGGCACTGAAAACATTGGATCGCCTGCCCGCGCTCACCCAGAGATTGATTGGATTGACGCATGGGATGCCGTTTTGAGCTTTGCTTGGGGGAGAAATAGGTACTAGTGAACAACTATAAATTACGTAGTGCTTGCTCTAAACCCACTTTTACACTCATTAAATGAGCTTGGATAATTCGCCAAATGATTTCAAGGTCAACTCCAAAATATTCATGTACGATTACATGTCGAGATCGAATAATTTTTGACCATTCTAAATCAGGATTTTCTTTTTTAGTCGCTTCTGAGATTTGCTTTGCTGCTTCTCCCAATACCTGTAAATTCCTTAAAACAGCATCAACTGTTTTTTTATCTTTTCCAAATGCATCTGAAGAATAACCTTCTGTATACTCAAAAATCCTATCTACAGCTTCGAGCATATCTTCCATAAGGACTTTATCCGATCGCTCAGACATAAACAATATCTTTTGCAATAAAAGGCATCAGATTTGGGCGGATGGCTTTTTTTGAAACCAAATCTACTTTATAACCCAGCAAATCCTCAAGTTCGACGGCCAAGTCAATCATTTCCCAACCTACAGGCTCAGAAAATTCTACTAAGATGTCAATGTCGCTATTTGTTTTTTCTTCTTGTCGAGCTACAGAACCAAATATCCCCAACGCCTTAATGGGGTATTTGTGAAAGAGCAAATCTTTGTTTGCAGCAAGAATATCAGTGGCAATGTCTATGAGTGGCATGATATTTTTTTTACAAATTAAGTGATTTTCACTAAAAAACAAAGCCACAAACACAAGTAAATGACGGAAATGGGTATTCTCACATGGACAGGGGGCCATTCTTCCCCCTTAAAACTTCGGACAAATCAATCTCGCCTTGCTCTTATCCGGACGAATGTACGTCAACGACATTTCAAAAGCACCGCGAGAATAATTGGAAGCGCTTAATCCAGAAGAAGTAATGTCGTAGCTGAATCCCAGGTTCCATTTTTCCAGTTCAAATATGGCGGCTACGATCACTGCATCCAGGCCAACGCCCCGGTTGGCGCGGTTGTTGACGTGCGTCCAAAGGCCGGTACGCAAGGCCAATTCCTTCCATTCGCGGTTGGTGTAACGGATATTGGCGCCAGTGGTGACACTCAACATGGGGCCCTGGCTCATCACCAGAAAAGCAGGCATTAGGCTCAGTTGTTTGGTCAAAGGCAATTCACCACCAGCGTTTGCGCTGTATCGCCTGAAAACCCGCACTTTATCATCTCCGGTAAAAGAGGCAGAAGGCGTATTGATGTGGTGCATGGCTCCACCGATGTACAAGCTCTTGTTGTCGTCCCAAACAGCGTACCACAACACACCTGCATTGAAATCAAGATAAGGGTTGCTGCTTTTGCCGTCAAATGCTTCATTTGTTGGGGCATTGGGGTCAAAAAAATACCCACTGGCATCGTACTGCGCCGAAAAGGTCAAATCTGACCAATTGAGCGATTGCTGCGCAAATCCAATTTGCGCTCCAGCCACGATGTATTGCTCATTGGAGGCATAACGCCCGCCATTCACCTGTTTGAGGTAAGATCCGCCCACATTGACCTGAGTAAGGTGGAAATCAGCCAAACCCGCCTGATCCCGCATCACCGAGCCACTAAGCGCAAAATAATCGCGGTTTACGGCTCTAAAACGCTGATCGTAACTGGCTGAAATGGTGCGAAAGGGTTTGTTGCCCAAAAGGCTGTAGTACAAATCGCGGTAATTGAGGGCCATCCGCGCAGAACCACTGGAAACGCCCGCCATTGCTGGATTGACATGGATGGGGGCAGCATAAAATTGAGCGAAGCGGGGGTCTTGGGCCTGTATTTTTGCTAAAAACGACAAAAACAGGACGGAAAGTAGTATGGTTTGCTTCATGTTTTGGAATTATTCGGCTCTAAGATAATCCGCATTTGGCTTTCTTGGCCAATATTTAAACGGTTTAACATTCATAATCTTTTTCAAAAATACAAAAAGCAGCCTAATACAGGAACCCATGCGCTGGGTACGTTAATTTATTGACGGAGGATTGAGTAGCTCAACTAAATTCCTTAGTTTTACCACTGTCCAACCATCACCTCCATGAATCGCCTATTCTTACTCAGTGTTCTAATTCTTGGATCTACTTTTCACATTTTGCAAGGCCAAAACGCCCTGCTGATGTCCAGCTCACCACGCAGCAATGGCCTGGGCAAAACCAACCTTAATTTTACGGACGTAAATAGCCTTTTTGGCAACCAGGCAGGATTGGCAGGGGTCGAGGAGCTATCGGCGATGGCTTACGTAGAACAACGTTTCCTACTTTCAGACCTGAATCAGGCGGCGATTGGTGCGGCCTTGCCTACTTTTTCTGGCGTTTTTGGACTCACTTTGCGCAATTTTGGCACTGCCGATTACCAGGAAAATGAAGTTGGGGTGGCTTATGGCCGCACATTGTCGGACAAGCTGCGCATTGGCGGTCAATTGCATTGGTCGCAAATCAACATTGCCGAGTACGGCAGTCGCTCTTTGTTCAACTTCGATATTGGCATTCAAGCCGAATTGTTGCCCAACCTCTGGGCGGCAGCACACGTGCGCAATGCGATTCGACAAAGAATCCTGGATCAGGAATACACCCCGGGACTTTTAAGTGCTGGATTGGTATACCGGGTCAGTGACAAAGTCAGTTTGCGGGCAGAATTGGCCAAAGACATTGATTTTCCGGCAGATCTGCGTTTTGGGATCGAGTACAATCCGACCAAAGCCATTTTCTTCCGAGGAGGATTCAATACGGCTCCAGGTGGTTGGAGCTTTGGTTTTGGTTTGCCGATCCTGAACAACCTGATTTTTGATTGTGCCGCTGCCTACCATCCTTATTTGGGTTTTACCCCTTCGGCGGGCATTGCCTACCGAAAAAAGAAATGATTTTTAAAACATGAAGAAATTACTCCTGGTTGCGGCCACCCAATTTGAAATTGCCCCGCTGTTGAACTGGTTGGAAAAGCTAAAAGAACCGGATGCGGAGCTCAAATTCACTTTTCAGGAATTGGAAGTGAGCATTTTGCTGACTGGAGTGGGCTTGCCTTTGGCCATGTTTCAATTGACCCGCGCCTTGACCACAACTCGTTACGACTTGTTAATCAATGCTGGCATTGCCGGAGCTTTGGATGCGCAGTTGGAGCTGGGGGCAGTGGTGCAAGTGGTTTCTGAAACCTTTGCCGATCTGGGTGTAGAAGAAGCCGATGGCAGCTTTACTGATTTGTTCAAACTCAATTTGATCAATCCACTGGCACCGCCCTTTCAGGAGGGAAAAATGGTCAATACCTTCGGATCTGCTTATGATTTTTTGCCCAAAGTACACGGCATCACGGTCAATAAAGTACACGGCTCGGCAGCGAGCATCGAAAGATTGAAACGGACCAGCAACGCCAGCGTAGAAAGTATGGAAGGCGCAGCTGTTTTTTATACTTGTTTGATGTACCAGATGCCTTTTTTGGAGATCCGGTCTATTTCCAATTACGTGGAACCCCGCAACCGCGACGCCTGGGAAATCGCACTTGCCATCGAAAAATTGAACGAGGTACTCATCCCAATGCTGGTTGCGCTGATTGAAAATCAAGGTTAAGTCTTACTTGGGTTTTGCGGGGGCCTCGGTCACCAATACCGTATCGGTTGGCAATGTAACTACCTGATAGCCACCGGTGTCAATTGTCACTTTGGGCAATATCTTCTTTAAAGCCCGCCAATCTTCCTGGCCTTTGAGGTTAGTTTGGTAGGCGTATACCTCTCGCAAGCTGCTCACGGCTTTTAATTTTTCCAAACCAGCCCTGCTCACCTGGGTATTGACTACATTCAGGTAATTCAGGTATTTGGCGGCAGCAAATTTTTCGAGACCTGCATCGGTGATTTTGGTGCCATCCAAAAACAACTTGGTCAAGTACGGCAATTCTACCATGGCTTTAAGTTCCTGGTCACCCAGGGCAACGCCACTCAGGCGCAAGGAAACCAGGTTTTGGGCTACACCCTTCAGCAGGGCCAGTTCCTTGGCTCCCGCATTGGGTAGGTTGATGAAATTGACCGACAGCATGTTTTCATTTTGTCCCAAAGGCAGTACTACTGCACCAGCCGCTTTCAAGACAGCAATGGCCTTGGCATCGGGTTGGCCAAATTCAACAGTTGGCCAAATTGAGGGTTCTGGCGCTGGAGCAGTATTAATCCCGTTTTGCAGTGCGGCAAGCAAAGGCGAAACCTCCGCAGTTTGCGGCAAGTCTTTCACTTTTTTATCAAAAGCAGCTCCGGTTTCAATCCACCAGTGCAGCAACTTGACCTCTGCCTCCGTGAGCTGATTTTTTTCTTTGGGCGGCATGTGTTCATCATCTGATTTGGGCAAGAGCAAACGGCGCATCAGTTCACTATCGGCAACCTTGCCCGCAATGATGATCTGGCCGTTTTTCCCTCCTTTCTGAATGAATTCAGGGTTGTCGAGCCGCAATTTGCCTTTTTGCTTGGTTGCGCCATGGCAGTTGATGCATTTTTCCTGCAACAAGGGCGCTACCACTGCTGCATAAGCATTGGCTTCGGGGATGTTGTCAAATTTCTGAACTTTGGCAGCACTGGCAGGTACGCCCAACCAGCTTCGATAAGGTTCGGGCAATTCCTGAACCAAGTAATCACTGCCATGGGTAAGCGAACCGCCCCAATGCCCTGCCGCTGAAACCAATACCACCAGCAACAATTGAAACAGCCAGGCTCGCTTCTGAACCAAAGCCGAACGGTTAAAAATCCACATCAGCGATCCCCAAACGGCTACGGCAATACCCAAATAGCGGTGCTGATCCAAAACGGTAACATCGTATTCTCCGCTCAACGACAACAAATACCCCGTAAAACAAGATAAAATGGCCGAAAAAGTGCCCAACAGGAGCGTAATTGGCACAACAGCTCGCAAATGGGCAAATCTTTCCCAGCGGCCCAGCCGCGCAAACAACACCCCCAGCAACAGAATGCCAATGGGTAAATGAACGAGCAACGGATGAAAATGGCCTAAAAATGACAGCATCGATGGCAATTGAATGGTTGAAATTCGGTCTGTTTAAAAGTTGGAAAAAGAACTACTTTTTCACCAAATACCTCGACCGCAACAGTTCCATCATGTACACATTGATGCCCCATTGGTCGGCCAATGGTTGCTGTGTGTACGGTACAGTAGGCATGTACATCGGTGGACCAAACTCGGTCAAAATGGTCAATGGTTGTTTCTGTTGTACTTTGAATTCCACTACTTTGTCCCACCAGGCCAAGTGTGCTTTGAGTGCACTGGCCCATTCTGGTGCTCTGGGGTCGGTGACTTGTGGCCCTTCCTGGTGGCCTACCCGGGCATGGATGTGGTCGGTGCGGGAGAGAGCCAGGTTGACGGTTTCTTTTTGGTCATCCAGCAAAGATTCGGATACCACGCACCAATGGGAAATGTCCAAGGTAAGGCGCAAGTTTGGAATGCGATCCATCAGGGCACGAGTCACGGGAGCAGAATAACAAATTCTACCGCGATGGGTCTCGTGGTAAACTGGAACACCTGCGGCTTTACCTGCGGTAGTACTCAGCTCCAGGATGTTTTGGGCTTGGTCAAAAGTAAAGTAATCTTTGCCAGAGTGGCAATTGATGTACAGTGGCTTGAGCGGAGTTGCATTCTTCAGGTATTGAATAAATTGGGTGAAATGTTCTTTGAAATCACTACTCCCGGAGCCTACCAATAAGCCAAACTCTAAACCATGTGCTTTGGTTGCCCTTTCCAACTCAAAGCGATCCTCTGTAGTAGTAGGTGCCCATACTTCTATGCCGTCGTAACCTGCCTTTTGGGCTTTGGCACAAAACGCCTCCATGCTGCCCTGGAAACCCCAATTGGTAGCCAGTATTTTCAAGGAAAAATCAGCTGGAACCTGAAAATTAAGTGGCGTTTCTGCCAATGCCCCAAAACTGTCCAGCAACAAACCAGCGCTGGCGGTCAGGGTTTGAGCAATAAATTTGCGACGATTTTGTGCCATTTTGTTTTTTTTTTGAGGGATTTTAGTTGTATTTAGGTTTATAGTGAACTAAACAATCGCCCTAATCACGTCTCCCGCCACATCGGTCAAGCGGAAAGGACGACCCTGAAAGGGATAGGTGAATTTTTCGTGATCAAAGCCCATTTGATTGAGCACTGTGGCCTGTACGTCGTATACCGAAACCTTGCCAGAAACCGGGCTAAAGCCAATTTCATCGGTCTCCCCAAAAGTAATGCCTTTTTTGACTCCGCCACCAGCCATCCACATGGTAAAGGCATCGGCATGGTGGTCGCGGCCTTTGAAGGGCACTTCCAGGCCATTGCGGTTTTCTTGCATGGGGGTACGACCAAATTCAGAACCCCATACGATCAGGGTTTCATCCAGCAAACCTCTTTGCTTGAGATCGAGCAGCAAAGCGCTCATGGCTTTATCGATTTCCCGGCATTTGTTGACCAAACCAATGTCAAGGGCAGTATCTGCACTTACCCCGTGAGCATCCCAACCCCAGTCAAACAACTGGACAAAGCGCACGCCTTTTTCAATCAATTTGCGTGCCAGCAGTGCGTTGTTGGCAAATGATTCTTTGCCGGGTTTTACGCCATACATTTCCTTGATGTACTCGGGTTCGTCGTTGATGTTCATCACTTCGGGTGCCGAAACCTGCATCCGGTAAGCCATTTCGTATTGGGCAATGCGCGACAGGATTTCGGGATCCTGAAATTCTTCGTAGGTATTGCGGTTCACCTCGTTGATGGCTTCAATGGATGCTTTGCGCAAATCGCGGTCAATGCCATGGGGGTCTTGCAGGTACAACACGGGCTCACCCACCGAACGGCACTGCACTCCTTGATATACCGAGGGTAAAAATCCGCTGCCCCATACTGCCTTGCCCGCATCGGGGTTTTGGCCGCCGGAGGTCAGCACGACATATCCGGGTAGGTTGCTGTTTTCAGAACCCAACCCGTAGGTTACCCAGGCACCCATGCTTGGCCGGCCTAGTCTGGCACTGCCTGTTTGCATCATCAATTGGGCAGGAGCGTGGTTGAACTGGTCGGTGTATACTGCCTTGAGAAAAGAAACTTCGTCGGCCACTTCGGCAAAATGAGGCAAAATGTCCGAAACCCAGGCACCAGACTGGCCGCGTTGTTGGAAATTGGCGCAAGGTCCCAGCATCTTGGGTACGCCCCGAATAAATGCAAACCGCTTGCCTTCCAGCAGCGATTCGGGGCAAAGTTGCCCGTCGAGTTTGGCCAAATCCGGTTTGAAATCAAACATCTCCAACTGCGATGGCGCACCGGCCATGTGCAGGTAAATCACCGCTTTGGCTTTGCCCGGAAAATGTGGCGCACGCGGAGCCATCGGATTGTTGGGATCATACTGAATTCCCCTGCCGATTGCATTGCTGGCAGGTGTGCATGACCCCAAAAGGTGTTGAAGCGCAACGGCACCCAGCCCCATGCCACACTGCTTGAGAAACAAGCGGCGGGTAGCCAATTGGGCATTGCTCAAAACGGCTTCCTGGTATATGTTGAATTTTGGCTTGTCCATGTGCTTAATTTTTGGAGATGACTTCATCCAGGTTCAAAAGGGCATTGGCCACCAGGGTCAATGCAGCAAGGTCATTCGGGTCTTGTACTGTTTCGTTGCCCAGTAGTTCTTTGGTCTGCTGAGGATTTTTTTGGTATTGCGCCAGCGCTTTTTGGTACAAAACCGCTAAAGCTTTTTGTTTCTTTTCGGCAATTTTTGCATGCTGGATTAGGTAATAGCCTTTGCCAATTTGCTGATTCAGGTCTTTGCCTCCCAACTGGCGCATGCGTTTGGCCAAGCCAAGCGCGGCTTCAACATACACCGGATCATTGAGCGTAATCAGGGCTTGCAAGGGGGTATTGGTTCGAATCCGTCTTGCCGTACACACGTTGCGAGTTGTGCCATCAAAAGTCAGCATGGAAGGGTAGGGGCCAGTGCGTTTGTGGTAGGTGTATACGGCGCGGCGGTAGCGGTCTTCGCCTTTGCTCAGTAGCCATTTTTCATTGCCATATGGGCTAGCCCAAATGCCTTCGGGTTGGTAGGGCATTACACCTGGGCCATACATTTTTGTACTCAAAAGCCCACTTACGGCCAGGGCTTGATCCCGCACCTGTTCCGCGCTTAGCCTTACCCTTGGGCCGCGGGCGTAGTAGCGGTTGTAAGGATCTTTTTCCTGCAACTGTGCGTTGGAAAGCGCACTTTGCTGGTAGGTATTGGTACTCACCATTTCTTTGAGCGCCGTTTTGATGCTCCATTTCTGCTGGTGCATAAACTGCCAGGCCAGATAATCCAGCAATTCAGGATGGGTAGGTGTAGTGCCTTGTGAACCCAGGTCTTCCAGGGTTTCAACCAATCCCATGCCGTATACTTGCTCCCAGAGGCGATTCACCATTGTTCGCGCAGTGAGCGGATTTTTTGGATCTACCAGCCAGCGGGCAAAACCGAGTCGGTTGGCTGGTGCTCCTTCTGGCAATTTTCCTAGCAATTTTGGTACACCCGGCTGCACTTCCTTTCCTTTAACCATCCAGTTGCCCCGCTCAAAGACCTGGGTCGTCCTGTGCATTTGGAGTGGATTTTCGAGGGCAACGGGGGTCGTTTCGGGATAGCTGTTGAGTAGTTTCCAGAAATTGTCCTGGTATTTTTTGGATTCAGGTTGCCCTTGTCCTGGAAATGGCTCGGTAAAATAAAACCAGTCAAAACCAATGCCCCCCTGGGTCACTTCTTTGATGGCGGGGTTGCGGTAAACCCAGAACAAATCGTGCTTGCCTTGGGGCGCTTTGATGTCTAGTTCTACTGTTTTCCAGCCCCATTTGGTATTGGGCAAAGGCAGTTCCATTATCAGAGCGCCTTTGACGCTGTCCTGGTGGATTTCCCAGCTACCGCCTTCGGTATAGGTTTGCAAGCGACAAATCAGTTTGGTTTTGCCGGTAATGTCCACCTGTTTGAAGCGGGCTGTACCATCTTTACGCAGCACCAGGGTTTTGGTATCGTACAATTCGCTGTTGACAAAACGGTCGCCAGTGATGGAATTGACGGAAGGTTGCAGGGTTTTGAGGAAAGTATACATTTCCAGGCTGCGTTGCGGGGTGCTGACTTTGGCCACCCAGGCGCACAAACTGTCGAGTTTCAAGCTATCAGCAGTGGGATAGTGACGCAACAGCGGATAATCCTCGTAGGTATCTTCGTCGCGGGTATTGTTGAAAATGGCCAAAACCCGGTAATATTCGTCGTGCTTGATGTCTTCATAAGGATGCCCGTGGCACTGCGTGCAGGCAAAAGTAGTGCCCAAAAGCCCTTCAAACGTGGCATTGACGCGATCCAGCACTGCGGCTACCCTAAACTCTTCGTTGTCGGTACCGCCTTCGTCGTTGGTGGTGGTATTGCGGTGAAAAGCTGTGGCCAAATACTGCTCATCGCTGGGATTGGGCAGCAGGTCGCCAGCAATTTGTTCTGTCAAAAACTGGTCATAAGGCATACCGGCATTCAAAGCGCGAATCAACCAATCGCGGTAGCGCCAGATTTGCCTGCCGGGGTCGCGCTCGTAACCTTTGGTATCGGCATAGCGAGCCAGGTCGAGCCAGACGGAAGCCCAGCGCTCGCCAAAACGCGGCGAAGCCAGCAGGGCATCTACCAATTTCTCAAAAGCCTGTGGACTGGAATCTTTCAAATAAGCTTGAGCAATGGCATCAGGTGCAGGCATACCAATCAGATCCAGGCTCACCCGGCGCAGCAAAGTTGCTTTGGAGGCTTTGGGGGAATGACCTAGCCCTTGTTCTTGTTGCTTTGCAAAAATAAACTTGTCAATATCAGTCCTCGCCCAATCGCTGCCTTTGGCCGGAAACAAGCCCCAAAAGCCATTCAGGGCAGGTGCTTTCAGGGGCTGCACGGGTACATAAGCCCAATGCGTGCCCCAGATTGCGCCTTCCTTGATCCATTGCCGCAAAGTGGCAATTTCGGCAGTTGAAAGCGGCGCGGCCTCAAAAGGCATGCGCTCTTCGGGATCGTGTAAAGTAATGCGGCGCATCAGCTCGCTTTCGTTGGGTTTGCCAGGTACGATGGCGGGCTTGCCCGATTCGTTGGGGCGAAGCAGCTCATCGCGGTTCATCATGCTGAATCCGCTCTTTTTTTTCACTCCACCGTGGCAACTGATGCATTTCTTGTTGAAGATGGGTTTGACTTGGGTGTTGAAATGCACGGCTTCTTCATTCAGCCCCACCCAATTGGCCAACAATAGAATGAGCAAAAGGAGACAAATGCTCCATAGAAAAAAACGACTATTTTGAAAAAGGGACAATTTCATTTTGTTTTCACGGTTGTGGCTCGAATATAAACAAAGTGTGGAAAAATGATTAGCAAAGCCTAAGATTTTTGCAATAAATTTGCCGCCATGACTTTTCCAGAAATCATCAAATCGCTCAAACAGAAACAATACAAGCCCTTGTACTTCCTGCATGGTGAAGAGGCTTACTTTATCGATGTGATCAGCGATTGCATTGAAAATGAAGTGCTTAATGAAAGCGAAAGGGCTTTCAACCAAACCATTGTGTACGGCAAGGACGTAGACCACCTCACAATTGTTGATGTGGCGCGGCGCTACCCAATGATGTCGCAGCACCAGGTGGTGATTCTGAAAGAGGCGCAAGACATGAAGACCCTCAAGGATTTGCAGACCTATGTAGAAAGGCCGCTTGACAGTACGATTCTGGTGATTTGCCACAAAAATGGCAAATACAACTTCAATTCCAAATTCGGCAAAGCCGTTCAGGCCAATGGCGTGGTATTTGAATCCAAACGCTTGTACGAAAACCAGGTGCCCAACTGGATTCAGGATTACCTCAAAGACAAAAAACTGCAAATCAAATCGGATGCCGCCGCCCTCATTGCGGAATACCTGGGCACGGAGCTGAGCAGGGTAGCCAACGAATTGGACAAAATGGCCATCAACCTGCCGCCAGGCACGGAGATCAATACCAAACACATTGAAGAGCAAATTGGCATCAGCAAGGACTACAACGTTTTTGAACTACAAAAAGCCCTTGGCCAGCGAGACGTACTCAAAGCCAACCGCATCGCCAATTATTTTGCTTCCAACCCCAAGCGCAACCCGCTCACCGTGGTCATTTCATCGCTGTATGGTTTTTTCAGCAAGGTGTATTTGCTGAATTTTTTCTTGCAGGCTTCCGAAAAAGAACAATTGGATGCGCTGCAATTGCGCTCGGCATTTTTTCTCAAAGATTACCGTGAAGCTACCCGTTTTTTCAACCGGCCTCGCGCAGAGAAGGCGATAAAAGTGCTGAAAGAATTCGACCTGAAATCTAAAGGGGTGAACTACAACAGCACGGGCAAGGCAGAAGTGGATTTGTTGCGGGAAATGATTTATTTGTTGTTGCATTAGGGGGGAGGCCACAAGTATTGTCTCTGCCCCAACTATACAGCAGCAATAGCTTACTTGCTTAATATTCCTTCAATCTCAGCAATCTGACGATTGGTAGCCAGAGCAATTTGCTCCGCACTCAGGCCAAGGCTGTGCATATTCCGAATGGTTTCGATCAATTGTTGTTGAAGCGCACTCATTTGTTGTTGCACTTCTTCTTTTTGTTTGCGTTCCTCTTCCAATTCTACTTCATAAATTGCCTGTGCTTCCTGATAACCTTCTTGATGGGCAGTGTCCAATGAGTTTTTTAAATCATTGTAATACTTCACACTTTCTTCATATTTCTCTTTATCCGATTTGCTCAATGCTGTGTACGAAGCGACCTGGAACAGTTTTTTAAAGATTTTTTCCTGGATTGTTCCTGGAATATGGTCGAGTTGATGGAGGTTTTTGATCACATAAAGCCATTTGTCAAAGTTGGTAACAAGTTCGGCCTCGGTTTTGGTGAAATTGGGCATTTGGAGGGTAACAAAAGTGAGTTTGTCATAAAAAATGCGATAGCGATCAATGTCCATCAACTTGTTTTTGCTGACGACAATTTTATCGTGGTTTTGCTCATCCATGATAAAATCCAGAATTGCAATCACATAGATGGCTTTGAGTTGGTAATCCCAATTGCCCTTAAGGCCTTGCTCTTGAACCGAAAAGCTGCTGTAATAGAGCATGCGGTCTTTGAAGAAAGCTTGTTTGGCTTTTTGCAATTCGACGGTAAACTTTTCGCCGCGCTCATTTTCGCAATATAAATCGAACACTACTTTACGATCGAGGTCGGTAATGCCCAAACGATCGGTTTTTTTGAAAGTCAGGTCGCTAATGTGTTGGTTTTGAGTAGCCAGCAATTCATTTAAAAAATCAATGAGAAGATCTTTATTTTGCTCCTCGCCAAAGATTTTTTTGAAACCAAAGTCCGTAAATGGATTGATAAAAACTGGCTCTTCCATTAAGCAGTTATTTTGTACAAAGATAATGGTTTTCTCGGTGAAATGAAACTTTTAATTTCATTTTTAAGTAAATGTTTCGCTTGATTGCATGTCGCAGGCACCTCCACAACTGCTCTAAACCAACACAACTGGCACGCCCAGCTCCAATATTTTTCTGGCCCGTTCAATCGTCAATGGACTCTTGCGCCGGGATTGATCACCCCGAGGTACCGTTTCAAAAGCGATCAAATGGCTACAAATGTCTCGCCAGGAAGTGCTGGCCAGGAAGCCTATATCCGCAATACTGCGACTTTGGGCCAGATCACTAAGGGCCTCGCTGAGTACCAGGGCCATGTAATTCGGCCCGAGGTTTACGCCCATGGCAATGGCCAGGGCCTGCGTTTCCAAATCGCGCAAAACGCTGGATACGGGGGCGGATATTCGAGCTCCATTGGCCAAATTCAAGTTCAGCATTGCGCTAAGCGAAGGCACTGCGTACAGGGCATTGGCCACCCGGTATTGCTCAACCACCAACTCGGGCACAAACCCTGCCTGAATAAACGGCACAAACAAATCAGACTGCGACTTGATGTACTCCCATACCTGAACCTGATCCTGAATAGATGGTGCCGAGGCCACACTGACCTTACCATTGTTGACCAGGATACCAGCCCGCTCAAAGGTTTGTTGGTAGGGAAATGGAGCATGGGTTTTCATGCTTTGCAACAGCGGATTGAGGCTGAACTTGGCGGCAAACTGGATGAAGCCGTAAGAAAAAATGCCCACATCGTAGGTATTGATGGCATCGTAATGGCCTTCCACTTTCTTGCAAAACTGCAGGGCATTGAAGACTTGTGGCGTCAGACCAACGGCGGCAATGGCTGCGTGCGTAGGTACAGTTCGAGCTTGGCCTGAGAGGCTGTAGCCATTTAGTTTTCTGATCAATTTGAAGGTTCGAATTTCCCCATTGAGCAGGCGAATCTCTTGGTATAGGTTGTAACTGGTGTCATTCTTGCTGCTCAGCAACGCCGAATTATTCGAGGGATTGATGGGGGGAGTTGGTATAGGTATCGGAGTCGGTGGTTTAACTACTATTGGGGTTGGCGGTATTGGATTAATTGGAGGAAAAGTGTTTCCACCCGCACTGAAGCTGACTTTGAGCACCATGCCAATGCTCAGGTTGTCGCTATTCAGGTTGTTCAGGCTGCGCAAAGCGGCGATCGTGGTGTTGTGTTCGCGCGAAATTTTGCTCAGGGTATCTCCTTTGACAACGGTATAGGTTTTCGTATTTTGGGGAGAAACGGGGGCTACAATGGGCTGGTTGCTGCCGATGCGCAACACCATGCCAACACTGAGGGCATCGGACTTGAGGTTGTTGTCTTTTTTTAATTGATCTATTGTGACCTTGTACCGGATGGAAATGCGGTACAGGGTTTCACCGGCTTGCACGACGTGTTGAGCGCTGGAAACGTCAGTGAGTCCGCGAGAATTGTTAGAAACCAGCGGTTTGTCTTCCTCTTCTTCTATGCCAACCAGAAGGAGCTGGCCAATGAACAATTGACTGGATTGCAAGCCATTGAGGGCCTTGAGGTGACGGACTTTTACATCGTATTGACGGGCGATGCTGGTCAGGGTTTCGCCTGGGGCTACGGGGTGGATGGTGATGGTCATTTTTTTTTGGTTGTGTTCAATAGGTAAAGTTATGGAATTTTGAAAAGATTTCTGCTTTGATCCCGTTTACCAGTGCATAATTCCTTTCCACCCTTCGCTTTGCTGGGACGCACATTTTGGTTTTTTTACCCTGGACAAACAATTCACTTAGTATTTTGCATACATTCTGGAAGCAGGTAATTTATTTCGCTTACCTTCCTAAAATTATTGGCTTAAAATTACGTTTTTATTATACGTTTTTCACGGCCACAGCATTCATAATCTACTCAACCCGGAAAGAACGAAATACCGATTATGCGCATTGTCTTTGTACTTTTTTGGGGAATCTGGGGCATCGGGCTGCAAGCGCAGACTTTTTTTCCAGTTAAGATCAGCAATCGTTGGGGTTTGATCAACGGAGAAGGGAAATTGGTGATTCAACCCCGATATGAGGCCATTGGTGATTTTAAGCTTTACGGTTATGCAGTCATGCAACGCGAAGGCAAAGTGGGCATGCTCAACCGGCAAGGCCACGAAGTGGTAGCACCTCGGTATGAAGATTTACGGGTACTCGATTCCTTGCTGATTGCCGTGATGGATCAAGGGCAATGGATGGTAGTCAACCTACAAGGTCGGGTCATTTTGCCCAAAGGATACGACCGCTTGCTGGTTTGGGAAGGGGGGTATTTGGCCTATCGCCTCAATCAGAAATGGGGCGTAATGGATCGCGAAGGGCGCAACCTCGTTCCTGCGCAATACGACGAAGTGCAACTCAAACAAAAGCACTACTTCCAAACCAGCAATGAAGGTCGCCTCGGACTATACTTGCTCAGTGGCAAAGAATTGCTCAGTCCCGTTAACGAACAAATTGAAATCCTCAACGATAGTCTCTTTTTCTTTCGGCGCAACCAGCTTTGGGGAGCCATCGATCACCGTAGCCGTCAAATGGCACCCAATCGCTTTCAATCCTGGCGCAGGTTGTCCGACAGTTATTTTATTTTTCAAACCGGCACCCAAAGCTTGCTTTTTTCTTCTATTTGCAAAGGCATTGTCACCGATGGAAAAACTTATGACGACTATTATCCTTTGACTACCCGTTACATCATTACGCGTAAAGACAAAAGCCTGGGCCTGATCGATTGGTGCGGACGCCCGATCATATCCCCCCTCTATGATGAGATTCTGTTGCATTCCCCTTCGGTTTTTCGGGTAAACCTCAAGGGGCAATGGGCCTTGTTGAAAGAAGGGGATCAACAATTGACTGATTTTAAGTACAGTTATATTGCACCACCCAAAGGAGCGGTAAGCATCGTTAAGCTGGGGCAGGATTTTGGCCTCATCAATTTGGTGGGAAAAGAACTGACTGTGCCCAAATACCGAAAGATACTGCTGGAGGTCAATCAAGCCAAAGCATACAAAAAAACCAGCCAGCCAGGTCAGGCGGAATCCCTCGATCTTTTGCGTTTCAACGACCGCGGTGAACTGGTGGCTGATCAGAGTCTGGATCGTCATTTCAGTGTGCGGGTAGGTGCAGCATCCCACAAAGTAACCCGTGTGTTGGAAAAAGATGAGGCAGGCTACATCCTGGACAATTACGAATGGTTTTATGCCGCCAAAGACGACCGTTGGGGCCTGCGCAACATTGCCGATGGAAGCATCCAGATTCCACCTACGTTTCGCCGCATCAAAGTTGAACCGGAATTGGGTATCACTCTGGTAGGAATGCCCAGCAGCAAAGATTATGAATTTGAGCGTACCACCTACCGCTTTGAGTACATTTATGGCCTGGTAGACAACAACCTGGGGGCTTTGGTCACCGAGATTAGTGCCATCCATTTCTTTTTGGAGGATTTTCGCAAAGGCAGTACCTGGGCGCGGTGCTGGCTGCAATCGGGGCGTTTTGGGCTGGTCAGCCGCAAGGGGCAATTTCATCAAAATGACTTTTCGTTCATTGGCCCGTTTCAGGATGGCCTGTCACGGATGAGTCAGGTCGGGCGCATTTCTGGTGCAATAAAACCCAATCAGGAACTCGGCAAATTGCAAGATTATCTCTCTGCCCTGGCCTCGCCAGTTACTTTGGCTGACGTAACCCAATATGATCAAATTTTTCGAGACAATGCGGCCTTAACCTGTGAGTCTTGCACCTGGGGATACATCGATACCGCAGGTCAAGTGCGCATCAAACCCCAATTTACTTTTGCCCGGGATGTGGTCAATGAAGTAGGCATCGTGCAGTGCGACAACAAATGGGGAGTGGTCAATCGCTTTGGCAAGCAAGTTATTCCCTGCCAATACGACAACATCAGTTTTTTGGAAAATACCGAAAATAAAATCATTTGCCTTTATGTACAACGGCCTAAATATGGATTGATCGACACGCTAGGGCAATTGGCGGTCAATGCTGTTTTTGATCAAATCGGCTCTTTTCGCGAAAACCGCCTCGCGGTGATGAGGGATGGACTTTGGGGTTTTGTCAACAACGAGGGATTGGAAGTGATTCCTTGCCGCTTTCGGGAAGTGAGTGACTTTCACGAAGGTTTGGCTGCTGTCAAATTGGGACGTTTTTGGGGTTTTATCGATAAATTGGGACATGTGGTCATCGATTTTCAATACCGCCGGGCGGGAAATTTTTGCAACCAACTGGCTTGGGTTGAAACCGAAAAAGGGATAGGTTTTATCAACCCCAACAACAAAATGGACATTCCTGCCCAATTTGAACAGGCATTTGACTTTGATAGGGGCGTTGCTCGGGTGAAAATGGGCGGAAAATGGGGCTTGATCGACGGAAATAACCGCTGGATCTTGCGGCCAAAATACTCGGAGATTCGTAATTTTGATCAACATGGTTTAGCGGTGGCTCAACAAAGCCAGGAAAACAGCCGACTTGGCTTGATCAACTTGCAAGGACTCCCGGTAGGAGGCACCAATTATACCGAGATTTTTCCTTTCAACGAAGGGCTGGCGGTAGTCAAAGACCGCGATGCATATGGGTACATTGATACCACAGGCAAATCGGTCATTCCATGTATTTATTCCCGAGCTGAAGCTTTTTCCGAAGGGCGTGCCGCTGTTTACAAAGACGGCAACTGTGGCTACCTGACCAAAGACGGCTATGGTCTTACTCCCTTTGTATTCAAACAATGCCAGCGCTTTTCGGATGGCCGAGCAGTGGTATCTCAAGGTAGTTTGCGCAAAGCGGGACTACTGGATCTGAATGGAAAAATGTTGATCGAACCCAGTATCAATCGCTTGCTCGATTTTAGCGAAGGACGAGGCCTGGTACGCGACGAACAATACCGCTTTTATTACATCACCGAGCAAGCTGGGATGTACAATGGATATTATCAGAAGGCAGGTAGTTTCAATCATGGTGTTGCAGTGGTGCAGGTCAATGGGAAATGGGGGGTGATCAATCGTAGGGGAATGGAGTTGGTGCCACCTAAATACAGCCAAATTGAAAGTTTTGAGAACGGATACGCAAAAGTTCGCATTGACGGATTCAGCGGTTTGTCTAATTTGCAGGGAGATTTGATCGTTGGCGCCGATTTTGAATACATCCGTTATGCCGGTGAAGGCGTTTTTAGAGTAGAACAAGGCGATAAAATTGGATATTTTGATAGTGAAGGAAACTGGATTTGGACATTATCTAATTGATTTAGGTTAATTTTAATTAGATTAAAATACTGATAGATAGATTTTTATGATTTTTTTAATGTAAAAAAGTACTTTTTTTTTGATAATTAAACGTGTCTCGCTGTCGTTGTTTCAGTCATTTTAAGCACCTACATTTGTATTGTCAACAAAGCGGAACGACAACCCGCACGGCTTGCTACCGCGAGCCCACCAACATTAAAGTGATTATGATTCATATGGCGAGGCTTGGGGTGAAAATCTCAAGCTTTTTTTTTGCCCAAAATGTTATAACTTTGATGCGTCAAAGAGCTACAAAAAAATAAGTGTTTCATTTTGTCAAAGGATTAGATAAGTAAACGTTTCATTTTAAGTGTTTTATCTAATCCTTTGACTCAAAGAAAATGAAAAATTATTTTTGCCCCACTACAACGCCAATCCAAACTAGAAACATATGAAATTCTTTATCGACACTGCCAATTTGGATCAAATCAAAGAAGCAAAAGATTTGGGTATTCTGGATGGGGTAACCACCAACCCTTCCCTGATGGCCAAAGAAGGCATCTCTGGTACCGATAACATCATCAACCACTACCGCGCAATTTGCGAAATTGTAGAGGGAGATGTTTCTGCCGAGGTTATTTCGACAGATTATGCAGGCATCATTGAAGAAGGCTTGCGCCTGGCTGATCTTGCGCCCAATATCGTGGTAAAAGTACCCATGATCAAGGATGGTATCAAAGCCATCAATTATTTTACGGAGCACAGCATTCCTACCAACTGTACCCTGGTGTTCTCAGCTGGTCAGGCCATTTTGGCGGCTAAGGCTGGAGCAACTTACTTGTCTCCATTTGTGGGGCGGGTAGATGACATCAACTGGGACGGGATGGCACTGATTCGGGAAATTGCCGAGATTTACGCCATTCAAGGATTTGATACTCAAATTCTTGCGGCATCTATTCGCAACTCCAAGCACATCGTAGATGCGGCTAAAGCTGGTGCAGATGTGGTTACTTGCCCTCTATCGGCAATTTTGGGCTTGTTGAAGCACCCTTTGACCGACATTGGTCTGGAGCAATTCCTGGCGGATCACGCCAAAGCCAATAAGTAATCGACTCGTTCGTTTTACAGAAAAAGAGAGGTTATCTATATACCAATTTAGAAAAGGGGCAGAGAAAATTCTGCTCCTTTGTTTTTTAAAATTGCCAATCGTGAGTACCAAACCTACGACCCATCGTTCTTCGAGCAAAACCAATTATTGGGCGGCCATCCTTCGCGCAGTTCCACTGGCTGGATTATTTTACGGAATCCTGGTTTTAGCAGGCAATCTGCTTTGTTATGTGATCTTTGGCGATTACACCAATTTTGCCACCAAAGTCATTACTGGTCTGCAACTCTTTTTGTTGTGGCTGATTGTGAGCAGCACCGTGCGTACCTTGCACTTGCTGTCAAAGGATATGCCGGTGGTCATTTTGTGGTTGGCAGGCGGCCTTACCGCAATAGTGAGTGTACTCCTTGCCCCAATCGTGTTGAGTATCGTATACAAAATGGGTCTGGAAGTGGGGCCCAGCATCGCCGATGTTTCCAAACTGCGTTTTTACCTGATACTGGGCTTGATTTTTTCCTTGATCTCCATCATCCACGTCCGCGTACGCAACAAAGCCCTCGGCAGCACTCTGGAATGGGTGATTGTATTGGGACTGGCGGCTTTATTTTATGTGTATTATTTAAAATAGCAGTTTAAGCTTCTTTTTTCGATGCGAAAAACCCCTTGACCACCTGATAAATCACGGGTAGCAAGCTGATCCCAATTACGCCCAGGACTACCAGACTGAAGTTTTCTTTCACGATGGGAACGTTGCCAAACAGGTAACCCAACACGGTAATGGGCACTACCCAGATGAATGCACTAAATACCGTATAGGCCATGTACTTGCCCCAGCTCATTTGGCCTACGCCAGCAATGAAAGGTACAAAACTGCGAAAAATGGGCACAAAGCGACTCAGGACTACGGCTGTTGCGCCGTATTTGTCGTAAAAAGCCTTGGTGCGCTCCAGGTATTCCATTTTGATCCAGCGGCTTTTGATTTGAAAAATGCGTGGCCCGAAATACCGACCAATGGCATAATTCACCGTATTGCCCAATACTGCGCCCACAAAAAAGATAAGAATCAAAATGGTAATGTCCAGTTTTTGAGCGCTAGCGGCCAAAGCGCCAGCTGCAAAAAGTAAACTGTCTCCCGGCAAAATGGGGGTTACGACCAAACCTGTTTCCGCAAAAATGATCAGGAAAAGGATGATGTACACCAGATTACCGTACTGGTTGACCATGATGAGCAGGTTGTCATCAATGTGCAGGATGAATTTTATCAGCTGACCAATAAATAGGAGCATCGTTTTTCTTTTCAGTTATAGAATTAGATTACAAAGGAAAGCATAAAATTCACAAAAACTTCACCTTGCAGCCGCACATTTTCCTTTTTGCCGGAGTACTTTTCAGAAAAATCCAGATCATGCTGAAAAAATATTGTTATATCGCTCTCCTGTGGTGCTGCACTTTTTCTTGTCAGGAGCACTCCATCCGCACTTCCAACGATGCTTTTCCCGCCCGGCGCATCGAATTGCCCAACGGCTGGAGCTTGAGTCCGGTGGGTAAACAACTGGTATTAGGCGACTTACCGCTCCAATTGGTCATCAGTGCCGATGGTCGTCGTGCGGTAGTCAGCAACAATGGCCAAAGCGGCCACTCCTTGCAATGGATTGATCTGGAAAAAGATACCCTGCTGCACACCCTTGAAGTACCCAAAGCCTGGTACGGCCTGGCCCTCAATGCCCAAGGCAATACCGTTTACGCTTCGGGTGGCAACGACAACAATGTGCGCATTTACCACATTCAGCAAGACAAACTGGTACTCAAAGACTCGATCGCCTTGGGCAGTCGCTGGCCCAAGGAAGCCGTATGGACGGCAGGGATGAGCCTGGATGAAACCACCCAAACCCTTTTTGTGGTAGGCAAAGACGCCAAAGCGTTGTACTTACTTGATTTGGAGAAAAAGAACCTTCGCCAGAAGGTAGCGCTGGAAGCACAACCCTATACTTGCCTGCTTTCTCAAGACAAAAAGGAACTATACATTTCTCTCTGGGGTGGAAAAGCAGTAACCATTTACGACATTGCCCAGCAACGCATTGTAACTCAAATCCCCACTGGCTTGCACCCCACCGAAATGATTCAAAGCAAGGATGGTAAACGCTTGTTTGTAGCATGTGCCGACGACAATACCGTGGAAGTCATTGATTTGACCACTCGCAAGAATACTGAAACGCTGGTTGCTGCCCTTTATCCTGATGCGCCTACCGGCAGTGCACCAACCTCCCTGGCACTTTCTGGAGATGGAAAAACGCTCTACGTGGCCAATGCCGACAACAACTGTCTGGTGGTTTTTGATGTGGCCAAATCAGGTCAAAGCCAATCCAAAGGCTTTATTCCAACGGGCTGGTACCCAACCAGCGTAAGGGTATTTGGCGAAGAAATATACGTTGCCAATGGCAAGGGCAGCATCGGCTCATTGGCCAATCCGCACGGCCCTCAACCCAGCGGCAGTCATGGCGGCGCGGAGTACATTGGGGGCTTGTTCAAGGGATCATTGTCTATCATTCCGGTACCTATTGAGGCTGATTTAAAGCACTTTACCAAAATGGTGTACGAAAATACGCCATACACCAAAGCCCGCGAACTCCAGGCAGAAGGGGAGGAGGGCAACCCCATTCCAAGAGTGGTGGGTCAGCCTTCGCCAATCAAGTATGTGTTTTACATCATTCGCGAAAACCGCACTTACGATCAGGTTTTTGGCGACATCAAAGCGGGCAATGGCGATCCGTCGCTCTGCCTGTTTCCCGATAGCATTACGCCCAATGCGCACAAGTTGGCACGGGACTATGTCTTGCTCGACAATTTTTACGTAGACGCAGAAGTGAGTGCCGATGGCCACAGTTGGTCAATGGGCGCTTATGCCAACGATTACCTGGAAAAAACCTGGCCGACCAATTACGGGGGCAAAGGTGGTTCGTACGATTACGAAGGCCAAAATCCTACCTCAGTACCAAAGGAGGGATTCATTTGGGACCATTGTATCAAAAATAAGATCAGCATCCGCAACTATGGCGAGATGGGCTACGGCTACAATGAACCCATCCCACCTGCGCTCAAAACCCGCAGTTGCCGCAAATATCCTTCCTGGGATGTGGGCATCAAAGACTCCGTGCGTTTCGAGCGGTGGAAATCTGATTTTGATTCCCTGCTGGCCATTGGCGCAATGCCCAAACTCAGCATCATTGGCCTGGGCGGTGACCATACGTCGGGTGCTGCTCCAGGTGCACGTACGCCAGCAGCCATGGTGGCCGACAATGACTGGGCTATGGGAAAAATGATTGAACACCTCTCAAAAAGTGCCATTTGGAAAGAATCAGCAGTGTTTGTGCTAGAAGACGATGCCCAAAATGGCCCCGATCACGTGGATGCGCACCGCTCGGTTGCCCTGGTAGTGAGTCCCTACACCAAACGCCAGCACCTTGAGTCTTCAATGTACAGCACATCCAGCATGGTGCGTACCATCGAGCTGATTTTGGGTTTAAAACCGATGAGCCAGTTTGACGCGGCAGCTACTCCAATGTTTGCCTGTTTTACCAAAGTACCCAACTTGCAGCCTTACGTTGCAGAGAAAAACCGCATCAATCTGGATCAGTTCAATCCAGCGAGAGGAAAACTGTCTCAACTGTCTCGCAATTTGCCTTTGCAAAGATTGGATCAGGTGCCAGACTTACTGTTCAGTGAAATTGTTTGGAAAGCGGTAAGGGGAGAAAACTCGAAAATGCCTGCGCCACGGCGGGGGGCGTTTGTGAGGGAGGAGGATTAGGATTTTACTTATTGGTATTCACATAATTTGGAAGAATAGCAAAATTATGTCTATACCAATAACTTCCATTACAGGGTATGCAGCTTCGCTGCTTGTTTTTGTAACCGCGACGACGCGACGGCGCGACGACTCATTTGGCGCGGCCAAATGCGCGACGTAAAACGACGTTGAAGTGTGCGAAGCACACAAATCGTCGCGCCGTCGCGTCGTCGCGGTTACAAAACATTTGGCGAAGCCAAATCAAAAAAATATTGCTTTGTGAACGAAAACATTTGATAATTAGACCACTGCATAATGTGAGTTATATGTGATTACCTTTAATCAAAAAAACAAAATGCCTAAACAACTATTTTTCCTGCAAATCCTACTTTGCTTCGGAATATTGGAATCGGGTTGCAGCCAAAACCCAAGTAACTTCATCGACCCAAAGGGAGACAAAATTGCGACCCGGATTAAATTGCCCCAAAAATTCGAAAGAGTAACTGCACCAGAAGGCAGTTTTGGTGCTTACCTGCGCCAATTGACCCTCAAACCTGACCAAAGCGGCGTAACCTTATTCAACGGCGTGCCCAAAATGGCCAATGTGCATGTGGCAGTGTTGACGTTGGATGTAGGCAGCCGCGATTTGCAGCAATGCGCCGATGCAGTGATGCGCATGCGCGCCGAGTACCTGTTCGGTCAGGCGCGATTTCAGGACATCCACTTCAATTTTACCAATGGATTTCGCTGTGATTACGGCAAGTGGAAAGAGGGCTTTCGGATGAAGGTAGTGGGCAACAAAACCAGTTGGTACAAAAAAGAAGCTGCCACTCCGGGTTACCGATCGTTTCGCAGTTACCTCGATCTGGTTTATACCTATGCAGGGACTTTATCGCTCGAAAAAGAACTGAAACCCATCGCCTTCAATGAAATGAACATCGGCGATGTATTGATTCGTGGAGGCAGCCCCGGTCATGCGGTATTGGTGGTGGATATGGCCGTAAATCCTGCTACAGGGGAGAAACTTTTCCTGCTTGCGCAAAGCTACATGCCAGCGCAGGAAATCCACATTTTGCAAAATTTCAATGACTCAGAATTGAGCCCCTGGTACAGCCTCAAGGCCAGTGGAACAGAGGTGCTGACCCCGGAATGGACTTTTTTGAAGACCCAGTTGCGGCGCTTTTAAAATATGCTGTGCCAAAGTTTAGGGTTCAACCGTTCCTAATTTGTAGTTTGTGCCAAAGTAGTGGGGCAAAAATAAGTGTTCATTTTCTTTGAGCCAAAGAATTAGATAAGACACTTAAAGTGAACCGTTTACTCATCTAACCCTTTGACAAAATGAAACACTTATTTTTTTATCGCCCCATAAATTAGCTGAGGAATGAAAAAAAATTGGATCCCCTATGTTTTGGCAATTGTACTTTTGGTGGTTGCGGCATGGTGGATATTGCGGCAAGGCCAATTGCTCGAAATCAACAATGGCCTTGAATCCAGTCTGCCAACGGCCAATCAGCCCATTTGGCACTCTATTCAGGAGGGGTTGAAACACCCCTTGAGCCTTTTTCTTCTACAAATTTTGACCATCATTGCCATGGCGCGCTTATTGGCCTGGGTGATGAACAAGATTGGGCAGCCTACCGTGGTTGGAGAGATTGTTGCGGGTATTTTGCTGGGACCCTCTTTGTTGGGCTGGGTAGCGCCCGATTTTTTCGGATATTTGTTTGCGCCCAGTTCCTTGGGCAATTTGCAGTTGATCAGTCAATTGGGACTTGTTTTGTTCATGTTTATCGTGGGCATGGAGCTCGATCTGCGCATTTTGCGCAACTCTGCGCTGGACGTTTTTTTTATCAGCCAGTCCAGCATCATTGTGCCTTATTTTATGGGCATCTTGCTAGCCTGGTTCCTTTTCCAAACCTATGCTCCGGCAGGGATCAGTTTTTTGGCTTTTGCCCTGTTTATTGGCATTGCCATGAGCATCACCGCATTCCCGGTATTGGCGCGTATTATTCAGGAACGGGGGCTGAACAAGACTCCCCTGGGCAGTATGGCCATTGCCATTGCCGCCGTCAACGACGTGTTGGCTTGGTGTATTCTCGCCGCCATTATTGCTTTGGTGCGGTCGGGTTCTGCACAGGGTGCCTTGCTGACCATTGGGCTTTCCATTGGGTATGTTTTGTTTATGGTTTACGTGCTTAAGCCTTTGTTGGCTAGATTGGCCAATCGTTTTTTTAGCCTTGAAACCATCAATCGCAGCGTCATTGCGGTCATTTTTTTTGTGGTCGTATTGTCTTCTTTTTTGACCGAGGTCATCGGCATTCACGCTTTGTTTGGCGCTTTTGTGGCTGGGGTGATCATCCCCCAAAATGAAGAATTCAGGCACGTCATCACCAACAAAATTGAAGATTTGACCGTCGTCCTTTTGTTGCCCTTGTTTTTTGTGTTTACGGGCTTGCGCACCCAAATTGGTTTGCTGAATACCCCCGAACTGTGGCAAACTTGTGGTTTGATTGTTGCCCTGGCCGTTGCAGGTAAATTTATCGGAAGCGTCATTCCTGCCCGTTTGAGTGGTTTAACCTGGCACAATTCCATCGCAATTGGCGCTTTGATGAACACCCGAGGCTTGATGGAGCTGATTGTACTCAACATCGGCTTTGACCTGGGCATTCTCTCCCCCGCTGTATTTGCAATGATGGTTTTGATGGCGCTGGCGACCACCTTCATGACTGGCCCAGCCCTGAACTTGCTGGAATGGTTTCAGCGGCGGTCTAAAATAAAGGAAACGCACCCA
>NZ_JBBAKG010000008.1:0-79985 GCF_040403615.1 Haliscomenobacter sp.
GGTTTGTTTGTTCAAGGCGCGGGTTTGTCCCTCTTGCAAACCGCTTCGAATCCTTACATCAGCATCATTGGCCTTATTGAAAGTGCAGCGCAACGCATCAGTATCATGGGGATTTGCAATAAAATAGCCGGAGCGCTCAGTCCCCTGATTTTAGGGGCAATTGTACTTAAAAACGCCTCCAAACTGGAAGCTCAGGTACTAGCTGCCAAAGACGCAGTAGAAAAAGCGGTACTGCTCGATGAACTCGCCCAACGGGTCATCATGCCTTATACCGTAATGGCAATAATTTTGGTGATTTCAGCCTTTTTGATCCGCTTGTCCAGTTTACCTGAGATTGAAAAGGAAGCGGAGTTGAAAGAAGAAAATATCCAGTCAATGCAAAAAAACAGTCCTTTCCAGTTTCCGCATTTAATCCTTGGAGCTATTTGTATTTTTTTGTACGTAGGTGCAGAGGTAATGGCAGGAGATGTAATCGGGACTTATGGCAAAAGCCTTGGTTTTTCGCTGGATCAAACCAAGTACTTTACCTCATTTACCTTGTTTTCAATGTTGGGGGGGTATATCATTGCCATCATCGCCATCCCAAGGTACATTTCGCAAGAAACCAGTTTGAAATATGCCGCTTTATTGGGTGTGGTATTCACAATTGCCGCATTTTTGACCAAAGGACAAAATTCGGTAGTCTTCATAGCTTTGCTGGGCTTGGCCAATGCACCGATGTGGCCTGCTATTTTTCCATTGGGAATCAAAGGTTTGGGTAATTTAACCAAAATTGGCTCCGCAATAATGGTGATGGGCATTGCTGGAGGTGCGGTTGTCCCCCTTATTTATGGAACCCTCTCCAAAAGCATCGGCTTCCAGGCCGCCTTTATGGTGACCATGTTGCCCTGTTACTTGTATGTCCTGTATTTTTCAATCTGGGGACACAAAGCAAAAACACAAGTATTGGCATAAACGTGCCCTCTGGATCATTTCATGAGAGTGTCAACAACTTGCCATGAAATGATCCGGGGATTTTAGATGGCTATGTTCAAGCCAATACTCTAGCTCCTTCACCAGTAACTACCTTGTACATGGTCAGATGCTGGTTCATCTCTTTTAGGTAGGCAAGACGCAGTTTTTCGAACAAGTCTTCAACCGCATCATTGTGTACGATGTTGATGGTACATCCACCAAAACCACCGCCCATCATTCTGGCACCCAATACCTGGGATTCATTTTGGGTGGCATCCACCAAAGAGTCCAACTCGGCACAACTCACCTCGTACAAATGACGCAAGCCCTCATGCGTAGCGTACATTTTGAGGCCAAAAGCAGCCAGATCGCCTTTTTGCAGTTCATCGCAGGCGGAAAGGGTGCGCTGGATTTCTTCGGTAACGTACAAACAGCGATTGTATACTTCTGCTGGCAAGAGACTTCGGCACGCCTGCACCATCGTCACCGACACATCACGCAAGGATTGCAAGTGTGGGCCAAAATGTTGTTGAAAAAAATGTACTCCTGTTTCACATTGCTGGCGGCGGGTGTTGTAGGCAGAATCCGCAAGAGAATGTTTTACACCCGTATCAAAAAGCACGATGCGGTAATCGCCCAATTCCAACGGAAAATATTCAAAACTTAAATCGCGGCAATCCAGTCGGATTACTTGATTGGCCTTGCCATGGAGGCTGGCAAACATATCCATGATGCCGCACTTTACCCCAATAAATTCGTTTTCAGACCGTTGGGCCAACTGCGCCATTTCCCAACGGCTCAGGCCCAAGTCATTCATCTGATTGAGGGCAAAAATTACTGCCGATTCCAGGGCTGCCGAAGAAGACATGCCAGAACCTATTGGCACATCGCCAGCAAAAACACAGTTGAAAGGTTTTACACTTTTGCCTGATTTTTGAACCTGATCAATAATTCCCAGCAGGTAATTGGCCCAACTTTCAGAAACCGGAGCAATGGCTTCAAAATTGACTTCAATGGATGCTTCCATATCCAATGAAATCCACTTCCCTAAGGGTAAATTACTGGGAGCCAGTGCTACATAAGCAGCCTTGTCTACGGCAGCAGGCAACACAAATCCATGGTTGTAATCGGTATGTTCACCAATGAGATTGACCCGACCCGGTGAGGCAACCAGTAAAGGGTCAACAGAAAATTCTTGTTGAAAAACCTGAGCTACCCAGTTTGCAAGTGGTGTATGGCTTTGCCTCATGTTTTGTTTTCCGCGTTTTTATTTGAAAGCGACAAATTTAAATGGAAAAAGCCCAATCAAAAGAATTTTGATTGGGCTTTCGGAGATAGGAATGAGTTATTTATTCAGCAAATACCCTCAAATTGTTGCCAGACAACTCTGTCTTGTATTGTTTTAGAGCAGAGGAAGCAGGCCCCATGGTCACACTTCCCGTTTCAGAAAAAGTGGATCCATGATTTGGACACCTGAATTGCTGGTTGTTGCCCTGGTAGGCGATAGTTGTACCTTCATGGGGGCAGGCTGCGGAGACTGCAATAAAGAGCCCACCAGTTGTTTTGGCAACAATTACGCCACTCTTAACCAAAAAACCTCCATTGGTATTCAGTGCAGCGTTGGTCTGATCAGCCAAATCAAGTGTGAAATCTAATTTTGTACTTCCACCAGTGTTACCTCCACTTCCTACCGGGGTAACACTCGAATCTTTGGCGCAACTGTGCAAGCAAGAAACGACTATGGTTCCGCCTACTGATAGCCCTAACAGGCTCAGGAATTCTTTACGATCCATTTTATTGAATTAATGAGTGAAAAAACAATTTTGTGCAGCAGATGCCGAATGAAGAATCCATGATTGGCTGTGCACATCATCAGTTACTAATCATTACCTGAAAAAAGATGGATGGGTTGCCAGGAAGGAAGATTTTTTTTGTTGAGCTCCAGTAATGAAAATATGGAGCTCAACAAATTTGCGGGATCAGGAAAAAATCCGCAGGCTATTGCCTACAAGTTGGGTGTTGTACTGCGTCAGTGCACTGGTTGCCGGGCCACCCGTCACACTTCCCGTTTCGGAGAAAGTGGCACCGTGGTTGGGGCAAAAAAAACGCTTGCTGCCAGATTGATACTGCACGATAGTTTGCTGGTGGGTACAGGCCGCAGCTACGGCAATGTAAGCACCTGCGGTAGTTTTTCCGATGATCACCCCATTTTTCACCAGAGACCCTCCGTTTTGGGTCAACTTAGCATTAGCCGCGTCAGTCAAATCAAGGGTGAAATCTACATTAGAAGCAGAAACTCCTGATTCTTTGGCGCATCCACCTAGGCAGGTCATTGCAACGGCACCTCCAACGGAGATCCCCAATAGTCCTAAAAATTCTTTACGATCCATAATCGTTTTGAATTAGAGTATGTTGATGAAATAATTACAAGCAGGAAACGAACGAAAATTGCTTTTCTGATGCAGATTGGATTTTTGGTTCAAAGCTCTTCTTGATGGAAAGACCTAGATAAAACTCCTGTAATCAAAGTAAAGGAGAATTATTTACAGGATCAATTCTTATCTTTTATTTGTTTGTATAAATCATGACATTAATTTAATCATTTGTCTCTGCATGTCGGCGGCAGCTTCTCGGGCATCTGCTGCAAAATCGAGTCCATTGCCCGCATAAATGATCCCCCGGGAAGCATTAACCAATAAGCCTACTTCGCTATTGAGGCCATAATGACACAGCGCTTCCAAATCGCCACCTTGCGCGCCAACGCCCGGAACAAGCAGGAAATGATCAGGAGCAATCTTGCGGATGTCAGCAAACTTCTCAGGGTGGGTAGCGCCTACCACAAACATCAGGCTTTCTGGAGTGCCCCAGGTCATGGCTTTGCGCATGACTTTTTCAAACAAAGGTACTGAATCATCCTGGACGCCAAATTGAAAATCTGCACTGCCAGCATTGGAAGTCAAGGCTAGTAAAATGACCCATTTATTGGAGAAATCCAGGAAAGGTTGTACGGAATCAGCACCCATATAAGGCGCTACGGTTACTGAATCAAAAGCATAGGTCTCAAAAAAAGTTTGAGCGTACAACCGCGAAGTATTGCCAATGTCTCCCCGTTTGGCATCGGCAATGGTGAAGTGAGAGGTACCGATGTAGGCAATGGTCTTTTGGAGGGAAATCCAGCCTTGTGGGCCACGGGCTTCGTAAAAGGCCAGATTGGGCTTATAAGCCACGCACAAATCCCGGGTGGCATCAATGATGGCCTTGTTGAATTCAAAAACGGGGTCTTCAGTATCCAGCAAATGAGCAGGAATCTTGGCCCATTCGGTATCCAGTCCAACGCACAAAAAGGATTTTTTTAGCCGGATTTGGGCGACGAGTTCTTGTCTGTTCATCTCCAAAAAAATTACAATACCAATCCATTGATGGCTTCTACACCCGTGATTTCTGGCACTTTGACCCGAATGGCTTGCTCAATGCCTGCCCGCATGGTCATGATGGACATGTTGCAGTTTTTGCAATTGCCCAGCCATTTGATTTTGACGACTTTATCGTCGGTTACATCCACTACTTCTACGTTGCCGCCGTCTACTGCGAGGTGGGGGCGAACGTCGTCGAGGGCGGAGTCAATTCTGGATATTAATTCTGCTTTTTCCATGGTTTCTTTTTTTGGGATGCTGGATGATGTCATTTGGTCTGTCTCACGAATAAATTCGCGTTTTTTTGGGTCTATCCCACGAATAAATTCGTGGGGTTAGTTCTTTGGTGCCTCCCACGACTGAAGTCGTGGGTGGGGCTAACTCATTTTGACGACCTGGGTTGGGGCGATGGTTTCGTTGCGGATTGCCACTTGCCGGGCCACATTTTTGGCGATGTTCAGAAGCGCTTCGCGTGAAATGGGGTCTTCATCATCCAAAATGATTGGTCGACCGCCGTCTCCTGCTTCGCGAATGCCTTGCACCAGGGGTACTTGTCCTAAAAGTACGGTATTATTGACCAATGCGAGCTTTTTTCCACCGCCTTGACCAAAGATCAGGTATTTGTTGTCGGGTAATTCTTTGGGGGTAAACCAGGACATGTTTTCAACAACACCGATCAAAGGCACTGCTACGCCAGGCAATTGAAACATGTTGGCTGCTTTTACTGCGTCAATCACGGCCACTTCTTGCGGCGTGGTAACAATAATGGCGCCAGTAACCGGTACAGTTTGTACCAAGGTCAACTGCACATCGCCAGTGCCAGGAGGTAAATCCACCACCAGGTAATCGAGTTCTGGCCACAAACAATCGTTGAAAAACTGCTTGATGATGCCTGCCAGACGTGGGCCACGCAGCACCACCGCTTGGTCGGGTTCAATGATGAAACCGATCGACATCAAGGCAATTCCGTAGGCATCCAGGGGGACCATCTTGGGTTGACCATAGACATCGCGAACCTTGGGACGCTGCCCTTGTAGCCCAAACATGGTCGGCACCGATGGGCCATATATATCTGCATCTACCAAGCCTACTCTTGCGCCCAACATTTTTAAGCCCAAGGCGAGATTGGCGGCAATGGTTGATTTACCCACGCCCCCTTTGCCAGAAGCCACGGCAATCACGTTCTTTACCTGCGGCAAAGAACTGGTGGGTTGCTGCGGATCAGCGGCCCTCGACATCATGTGTACATGCACATTGACTCCCGGATAAACCTCGGCAATCGCATTTTGGCATGCAAAATTGAGCTCAGACTTGTGCTGCGCATTGAGGGAAGCCAATTCCAGTGTAAAGCTGATGGTATCGCCCTGAATGGCCAAATCGCGAACCATATTGGCTGTAATCAAGTCCTGACCAGTTACAGGATCACTCACTTTGGCCAAAGCCCTAACAACAGTTGAAGTATCTATCGACATTTCTTGAAACACGTTAACAAGTACAAAAGTAAAACAATTCACGGCAAAAAAGAGTTTTTCAAATACTCTTTCCCATTTCCGCTTTATTACCTTTGCACCACCATGAGAGTTCACCGCGACCTTAACGATCTGCCGGATTTCAAAAACGCTGTCATTACCATTGGTTCTTTCGACGGCGTTCACCAAGGGCATCAAAGCATAATTGAGCAAGTAAGGCAAATGGCATTGCGTTACGAAGGAGAAAGTGTAGTCATCACTTTTCATCCGCACCCCCGTTCGATTGTTTTCCCCAAGGATACCTCCCTGCGCCTGATCACCAGTACCGAAGAAAAAATTGCGCTGTTTGAGCGCTACCAAGTCGACCATTTGGTGATTGTGCCTTTCACCATAGAGTTTTCGCACCTGAGTGCCGATGAGTACATCGAAAAATTTCTGGTGGGCAAATTTCACCCCAAATGCATCGTCATCGGTTACGACCACCGTTTTGGGTTGAGCCGCCAAGGCGACCTGCATTACCTGCGTTGGCACTCCGAGCGCTTCGGGTACGAGGTATTTGAGATTGAACCGCGCCAGGTAGATGACATGACAGTGAGCTCCACCAAAATTCGGAAAGCCCTCGAAAACCAGGAAGTCAAGGCCGCAGCGCACTTGATGGGGCATTATTTCCCTCTGTCGGGTACAGTAGTAAAGGGCCAACAACTTGGCCGCACTATTGGTTATCCAACAGCTAATCTGGAAATCACCGAACGCCTGAAATTGATACCTCCAGATGGCATTTATGCGGTTCGGGTTTGGGTACGGGGCCTTGCCCATCGCGGAATGCTTTACATCGGCAGCCGACCTACTTTGCCGCAATTCAACAACCGGACGATTGAAGTCAATATTTTCGAGTTTAATCAAGACATCTACGACCAGACCATTACCCTGGAATTGGTGGACTACATCCGGGAAGACCGCAAATTTCCACAATTGAGTGATCTGACGGCCCAATTGGCGCAAGACAGGCTGCATGTAGAAAAAGTATTGCTGGAATCTTTTGATGAAGATCCATTGCCACTTTCGCACTTTCCAAAAGTAGCTGTCGTTATCCTGAATTACAACGGCAAGGCTTACCTGGAGCGTTTTTTGCCATTTTTGCTGGAAAGTACCTACCCAAATCTGGACATCATCGTGGCCGACAATGCTTCTACAGATGACTCCATTGAGTTTTTGGAAGAGCACTATCCCCAGTTGCGATTGATCGAATTGCCTGAAAATTATGGCTATGCTGGCGGATACAATGAGGCATTGCGGCAAGTGCAAGGCGTAGACTACTACGTTTTGCTGAATTCAGACATTGAGGTTACGCCAGGCTGGATAGAGCCAATTATCCAGGTTATGGAGAGCGATCAGACCATCGCGGCGGCACAACCCAAAATTTTATCCTTCGACAAAAAAGATGCTTTTGAATACGCAGGTGCGGCCGGGGGCTGGCTCGATACCTTGGGTTATCCTTTTTGCCGTGGCCGGGTTTTTGGCCATACGGAAATGGACCTCGGACAATACAACAGTACCCAGGAAGTTTTTTGGGCCACCGGAGCTTCCCTGTTCATTCGGGCGGAGCTGTTTCACCGCATCGGCGGTTTTGATGCCGATTATTTTGCCCACGCCGAAGAGATTGACCTGTGCTGGCGCCTGAAACGGGCAGGATACAAGGTGATCGTGCGTCCTCAATCGGTGATCTACCATGTGGGTGGAGGAACGCTGTCGTACAACACTCCGCGTAAAACTTACCTGAATTTCAGGAATACCTTGTATACCATTTACAAAAACGAAGCACCTAAAAAACTGCTTTGGCTCCTGCCCACGCGTTTGGTATTGGATGGACTGGCCGCAGGGTTGTTTTTGTCGCAAGGTCGTTTTGACCACATTAGCGCCATCGTGCGAGCCCATTGGAGCTTTTTTCCGCAATGGCGGGTTTTGAAACAAAAGCGAAAGGAAGCCGCTAAAAGGGTAGAAGCCTGTCGTATCCTTTCCGAAAACCACCAGGGGCGCTATCCCCGTTCGATTGCCATGGATTATTATGGCCGGGGCAAACGCCACTTTAAAGACTTATGAAAGCAAATCCACTGAAGATTATTTACCTTGATGAGCACATCATTGTATGCGAAAAACCCTCGGGCTTGTTGAGTATTCCCGATCGCTTTGATCAGACGAAGCCCAACGTGTACCATTTATTGGAAGCCGAATTCGGCCAGGTCTGGATAGTACACCGCATTGACCGCGAAACAAGTGGTATTTTGGTTTTTGCTCGCAACGAAGAGGCGCATCGCATCCTGAACCAGCAGTTTTTGGATCGTACCGTTGAAAAAATTTACCTCGCGCTGGTGGAAGGTCGCCCTACGCCGCCGAGCGGGGAAATCAATAAAGCCATTGCACCACACCCTAGCATTTTGGGAAAAATGATTGCGAGTGGCAAGGGCAAATCTGCTCTGACACTGTACAAAGTGGTGGATACCTACAAAGCATACGCATTGGTAGAAGCCGACATTAAAACCGGGCGTACCCACCAAATACGCGTGCATTTTGCCAGCATCGGTTATCCATTGGCGGTAGATCCGATGTATGGAAAGCGAGATGCGTTTTTCCTTTCTGAAATCAAAATGCGCAATTTCAACCTCAAAAAATCGGTGGATGAAGAGCTTCCCTTGGTCAACAGATTGACGTTGCATGCCTATAAGCTCACCCTGGATCATCCGGCTACCCAAGAGCGCATGGAATTCGTATGCGAATTGCCCAAGGATTTTCGCGCGCTGTTGAATCAGTTGGATAAGTGGGGAAGATAGCTTATTTTTGTTCAAAACAAAGCATCGATTCATGGCTACTGATGTTCAAAGAAGGCTGTTTTCCGTAACAGAATACCACAAAATGGGAGAAGCAGGTATTTTGCCAGAGAAAGGTGTAGAATTAATCAATGGTGAAATTGTAGAAATGAGTCCTATTGGCAGCAAACATGCTAAGATCGTAAAGAAATTAAATAAAATATTGGGGGTTCTTTTGGGAGATGAAGCAATCATCAGTATTCAAGACCCCATCATTGCCAATGATTTATCGGAGCCAGAACCAGATGTCGCTGTGCTGAAATTCCGTTCCGATTTTTATGAAAATGAATTGCCACACGGAACAGATGTACTTTTGCTCATTGAAGTATCTGATACTACTCTGGCTTACGACCGGGATATTAAACTCCCCTTGTACGCCACCAGCGGCATTCCTGAATGTTGGTTGCTTGATTTACAAAAAAAGCAAATCAAGGCTTTTTGGCAACCAGAAGGCAACACCTACAATTGCCAGGAACTCGTTCTGCTTGATGGTGTCATTGCCTCCAAAAGCATCAAACTAGAACTTGCACTTACCGAAGTTTTCAAATAAATCCGCCAGCCTAATTATTTTTTCTATTTTGTTAGCGAAAATCCGCTAATCAATGACCGACATCAGATTGGATGCAGCTCAGGACCTGAGGGTAGGAGAGGAGCTGCCCCTTGAGACACTGAATGCTTACCTGCAAGCACAGCTTCCCGATTTTGGGGGCATCACCAAAGTAGGGCAGTTTGGTGGGGGCTATTCCAACCTGACCTACCAAATCCAGACTTCCAGCAAAGCATACGTGCTGCGCCGACCTCCCTTTGGTGCCAAGGACATCCAGAAAGGCCACGACATGGGTCGTGAATACCGCATCTTGAGTACCTTGCGCAACGCGGGATACTCCAGAGTGCCACAAGCCATTTTGTATTGCGAGGACGAAACGATCCTGGGCAGTCCGTTTTACCTGATGGAAAAAATCGAAGGGGTGATCTTGCGGGGAAAAATGGCCAACAAAATCAATATTCCAGAAGCGGAAATGGGCCAGCTCTCCCGGTCATTGATTGATGCTCTGGTGGATTTGCATCGCATTGACATCGAAGCAACGGGACTGATCCAATTGGGCAAACCAGAAGGCTACATCCAACGCCAGGTGGAAGGTTGGAGCAAACGCTACGCCGCTGCCCAAACCGACGAGATTCCTCAAATGCACGAGCTCGCCAAGTGGTTGCAGGCCAACCTCCCCTTAGAAGGCCAAGCAAGCCTGATTCACAACGATTTCAAATACGACAACGCGATCCTGGCTCCCCAAAGTCTGGAGATTCTTGCGCTCCTGGATTGGGAAATGAGCACGGTGGGCGACCCGCTGATGGATTTGGGGACTTGTTTGTCGTACTGGTGCGAGGCAGGGGACGGCGATTTTGAAAAAAACTTCAACGTTTCCTGGTTGCCTGGCAATTTGACGCGCCGCGAGGTGGCAGCGTATTACACCGAAAAAAGTGGCCGTGATACTTCCAATATCCTGTATTTCTATGTGTTTGGCTTATTCAAAAACGCCGCGATCATGCAGCAGATTTACAGCCGATACAAGAAGGGGTATACCAAAGATGAGCGCTTCGCGCTGCTCATTTGGGGGGTACAGGAACTGGCGAAAAAGGCGGTACAATCTTTGGAAGATGGAAAAATTTAAAAACCAAAGCGACATAATGGGAACGCGGATGACACGGATTTGGCGGATTTACACGGATTTCTTTTCCGCCGTTGGCGGAATTTGTAACTCAATTACTTACTGATTCTGTTGAGTGTCGTCCTGCCGCAGGCAGTAAAAATCCGCGTAAATCCGCTAGATCCGCCTCATCCGCGTTCCCATTGCGCAAATCAGCAGCGAAGCTGCCCTTAAAAACATGCTAACCGAACTCATCAAATCCGATCGCGTAAAAGCCCTTCTCCCCGCCATCCAAGCTTTCATGGCCGAGGAAGTATTCCCCAATGACCTGGCCTGGAGCAAACTCCCTTTCGGAGAAGTACTGCCCACCCTCGAAGGCCTGCGTCAAAAAGTAAAAGCCAATGGCTGGTGGCTGCCTTGCTTTGATCCCCATTACGGCGGGATGGGGCTAAGCTTGATGGAACACGCTTTCGTCTCCGAAGCCATTGGTGGCTCGCCATTTGGCTATTATCTTTTCAATTGCCAGGCACCGGATATTGGCAACATGGAACTGCTGCACCTGGCTGGGACGGATGCCCAAAAAGAAAAATACCTACAGCCCCTGGCCGTTGGGCAATTCCGCAGTTGCTTCGCCATGACTGAACCGGAATACGCAGGATCAAACCCCGTTCGCCTGGGCACCACCGCTACTCGTGAAGGCGATGAATACGTGATCAACGGCCACAAGTGGTTTACCACGGGTTTCGACGGCTCGGAACTGACCATCGTGATGGCGGTGACCGACCCCGCAGCTGCGCCTTATCAACGCGCTAGCATGATCATCGTACCAACCGCTGCGCCCGGACTACAATTGATCCGCAACCTCTCCATCATGGGACATGCCGGATCGGGCTGGCCTAGCCATTCTGAAATTCGTTTCGACAATGTACGGGTACCTGCTGAAAACTTGTTGGGTGCTGAAGGTGCTGGCTTTATGCTGGCACAAGTACGCCTGGGCCCAGGCCGTATCCACCATTGCATGCGCTGGATGGGCATTTGCGAACGGGCATTCGAGCTGATGTGCCGCTACGCTGCCACCCGCGAGATCGAAGATGGCGTGTTTTTAGGTGAAAAACAGATGGTGCAACAAATGATCGCCGAAAGCCGTGCAGAAATTGATGCTGCGAAATTGATGGTACTGAGCACGGCACTCCTGATTGAAAAAGCCGGGCAAAGGGCTGCGGCAGAGAAAATTTCAGCCATCAAGTTTTTCACAGCCAAGGTGCTGGGCGATGTGCTGGATCGGGCCATTCAGGTGCACGGCGGGCTTGGCATCACCGACGATACGATTTTGGCGTTGTACTACCGCGAGGAGCGTGCAGCAAGGATTTACGATGGAACGGATGAGACGCATAAGGCGTCGTTGGCGAGAAAGATTCTCAAAAAATACAAATAGTTTCTTTCAATGTCCAATAATCAATAACCAATTTCCAATTTCCAGCGCGTGGTCAAGAAAATCTAAAGTCAAGATGCTCGCCCGCGGAGGAAAGCTTTAGAAAGACATGATTGTCGGTAACACCTTCCTACGCGGGAGAGCATTTTATTATCCCCAGAATACCAAACCCGCGCTGGACATTGGATATTGATTATTGGATATTGGACATTGAATAAAACTAGCCTTCAAGTTCTATGGTGGCCATTTCCCATTCTTCCATCGCAGCAGCAAGCTCTTTTTTCTTTGCTTCGTAGGCTTGCATGGTTTTGTTGGAATCTGATTTGGTATAAAAATCAGGTTCAGACATTTGTTTTTGGAACTTGGTCAGGTCTTCTTCCAGGCGTTCGATCTTTTTTTCGGCGTTGCTTACGTTGCGTTGGAGGCGTTTGCGTTCGTCGAAGCTCAGTTCGCGGGCAGGAGCGGCGGGCAATGCTGCCCCGTTGCTTGGCGCGGCGATGGCAACGGGAGGAGTCGCTGCAAATGTTTTGGTGCTCAATTCCACCTGACGCATGTTGTCCAATTGGCGCTTTTCGAGGAAAGCGTTGACATCGCCGATGTGGTTGTAGAGGTGGCGATCGCGGAATTCCACGGTGCGGTTGGTGAGGCTACCCAGAAAGTCCCGGTCGTGGGAAACCACAATCAGGGAGCCATCGTATTCCATCAAGGCCGCTTTGAGTACGTCTTTGGAGATGATGTCCAAGTGGTTGGTAGGCTCATCGAGTACCAGCAAGTTGAAGGGGTTGAGCAACAAACAAGCCAGTGCCAAACGGGCGCGTTCGCCCCCGGAGAGTACGGATACTTTTTTGTCGGCATCTTCACCACTGAACATAAAGGCGCCCAGGATGTGTCGAACCTTGCTGCGCATTTCGGGTGGCGCGGCATTTTCCATGGTTTCGAGCAAGGTTTCGCTCGATTTCAGGGTATCACTCTGGTTTTGGGCGTAATAGCCGATTTTGACGTTGTGACCCAGGGTCAGTTTGCCGCCAGACAGCGCAATTTCATCCACAATGATTTTGGCCAAAGTGGTCTTGCCCTGGCCGTTTTGGCCTACAAAAGCTACCCGGTCACCACGATCCATTCTGAATTCCACCTTGTCCAGAATCACCGAATCGCCGTAGCGTTTTTCGAGGTGGTTAGCATCTACGACCACCTGCCCAGCGCGGGGCGCAGTAGGAAAGCGGATGTTCATCGATGCGATGTCTTCATCGTCGATTTCGATGCGTTCAATTTTGTCCAGTTGCTTTTGCATGGACTGCGCCATCTTGGTCTTGGTGGCTTTGGCCATAAAGCGACTGATGGTACGCTCTTTTTCGGCAATGACTTTTTGTTGGTTTTCGTAAGAAGCGCGTTGCTTTTCGCGACGATCCTTGCGCATTTCCACAAACTTGGTATAGGGCGCCTTGTAATCAAAAACGTTGCCCAACTCCACTTCGATGGTGCGCAGGGTTACGTTGTCGAGGAATTCTTTATCGTGCGAGATCAGGATGATCGATCCCGTGTAGTCCTTTAGGAAGCCTTCCAGCCAGATGATGGATTCAATGTCAAGGTGGTTGGTAGGTTCGTCGAGGAGCAGGTAATCAGGACGGCGCAGCAGCATTTTGGCCAATTCCACCCGCATTTGCCAGCCTCCGCTGAACTCGTCGGTGAGGCGATCCAGGTCGGTTTGCTTGAAACCCAGCCCTTTGAGTACCCGTTCAGCGTCGCCTTGAGCAGATTCGCCACCGAGGTAATGAAACCGATCGTTGACGTGGGCAAACTCCTCCAGCAACTCCATGTATTCATCGGTTTCGTAGTCAGTGCGGGTTTCCATTTCCTTGTGCAATTCGTCGATGCGAATTTCCAGGTCTTTGGCTTCTGCAAAGGCAGTCATGGCTTCTTCCAGCACGCTACGGCCTTTGGGAATGTCCATTTCCTGGTGCAGGAAGCCCAGTGACGCACCACTCGGACGGCTGATTTTGCCTTCGTGAGCGCTCATTTCCCCAGCGATTATTTTGAGCAGGGTGGATTTGCCGGCACCATTGCGACCTACCAATCCTACCTTGTCTTTTTCACCAATGGTAAGGTTAATGTGGTTGAGCAAAATGCGGTCTCCGTACTGTACGTAAAGGTTGGATATGTTGAGCATAATGATTCGAGCTTATTTTCGGAGCGCAAAAGTAATAAAAATAGTTGAAGAGTTTAAGATTGAAGGGTTGAAAAGATGTCTGCTGCATGTAGATTGTAGGTACTTTTCAACTTCAAACACTTCAACTTTTCAACTTACTTACGCTTTATCCAGGGTAAATCCAAAAGTTGATCCCAAATTGGGAGTTGAGCGCACATTGATGGTTTGGGCGTGTGCTTCGATGATGTGTTTGACGATGGACAAGCCCAGGCCAGAGCCTCCTTGCGTACGCGATCTGCTTTTGTCGACACGATAAAAGCGGTCAAATACGTGTGCCAGGTGCTCTTTGGGGATACCAATGCCATTGTCGGCAACTTCGATCAAAACGCGTTTGTCCATGTCATAAAACGCGATCTTGATGCGCCCATTGGGGATGCCGTATTTGATGGAATTGTGTACCAGGTTGATGAGTACTTGTCTGACCTTTTCCCGGTCGGCTTTGACTCTGAAATTGAAATTGGCACCCTCTTTGAATTCCAGCGAAATATTGCGCTCTGCGGCTTTGATTTCAAGGTCTTCAAATACCTCTTTGCCCAGTTCCTTTATGTCGAAACCGGTGATTTCAAGCAACATGTTGCCCGTTTCCAGTTTGGAGATGGTCTCCAGATCCTGGATGATGGTTTGGAGGCGATCGACGTTTTTGGAGGCTTTCTTCAAAAACGACATGCTGAAGGCTGGATCTTCAATTCCATTGTCGATTACCGATTCGATGTACCCCTGGATGTTGAAGATGGGCGTTTTGAGTTCATGAGAAATATCGCCCAGAAAATTCCGGCGATATTCGCTCCAAGAGCGCAACTGGTCAATTTCTTTTTGCTGATTGGCGGCCCAGGCGGCTACCTGTTCACCTACTTCATCAAAAATTTTAGCATCAGCATTGATTGTCTTGTTCTTTTCCGCTGGATTGATTTTTTCCTGGTGGATGGTCTTGTAAATGAGTTTGATCTTGCGGTAGATGTAATTTTGCAAAAAATAAAGCACCACTCGATAAGTCAACACAAAGAAAATCAAAACCCAAATCAGGTACTCCACCCAAGGATAGGCTTCCCAGCGCAAGAACCGCACCATCAAAAAAATCAGAATACCAACCGCCGTAATCAGTGCTGCTGAAGAAATTGCAATTTGCCGGGGAGTGGGATTCTTAAGCATTAAAATTCAAATTTATACCCAATGCCTTTGATTGTTTTGATGTAATCCTCTCCAATTTTTTCGCGCAATTTGCGGATGTGTACGTCAATGGTACGGTTGCCAACGATGACATCGGTACCCCATACTTTATTGAAAATTTCTTCCCGAGAAAATACTTTACCTGGTTTGGATACCAAAAGAAAGAGCAATTCAAATTCCTTTTTAGCCAGTTCAATCAGTTCTTCGCCCCGCTGAACACTGACTCGATCCCGGTCGATGGCCAAATCTCCTATTTTGATCACGTCCAGACCCTCTTCCTGGGGCAATCGGTCTGATCGACGCAGAAGGGCTTTGATCCGGCTGATGAATACCCGGGGGCGGATGGGTTTGGTAATGTAATCGTCGCCACCTACATCCAGTGCAGCAATTTGAGAGTAATCCTCTTCTCTTGCCGTAAGAAAGGTGATGGCGGTGCGATCAAATTCAGGCTTGCTTCTGAGAATTCGACAAACTTCGACGCCATCAATTTTTGGCATCATAATGTCCAAGACAATGAGGTTGGGCAATTCTTTTTCCGCCACTGCTACCGCCTCTTCGCCGTCAGAAGCCGTCACTACTTGATAACCTTCCTTTTCAAGATTGTATTGGAGGATCTCCAGGATGTCTGGCTCATCATCAACGATGAGAATTTTGATGTTGTCCATACACAAAATCGGTTCTGAAGTTTCTGAATTTGAGGCAATTTTACCGATTCAGCATTCTCCCTATTTCAGTGCAAAGCTATGATTAATCCAAGATGACCAGAAAGCTAAGTAGATTAAATAATTGTTAACCCTTCAAGTTTTCAAGAATTGCCTGGTAAATTTTATCCAAACGGACTGGATCTTTGCGCAAAATATCCATGGATTTGGTCATTTCTTCTTCTGAAACCTGGTGCAATTGAAATATTTCCTGGTAATATATTTTTTTCAAGCTATCTTTTTGATTACCATATACTTCCTGCAAGGCAGCTTCGGCATAATGGGCATCGGTTAGAATTTCGATAAGCTTTTTTTCGGGGACAGGCAGTCGTTTTTGTCCAACATTACAGGCAAAACACATACTCAGTATCAAGATCAAGCAAACACGGAACAATTTCATCAATGAAAGAATTGTTTTGGAAAGTGAAATTCAGTCAAACGCCCAGTGGTTTCCCCAAATTGTGACCAGGAATTAACATTGGCGTCTACCCGGAAGATCCCACAAGTGGGAATATTGTCGATGTAATCTTCCGTAAACAAGTTGGCAATAAAGGTAAAAGTTGGATTGTGACCAAAAACTGCCACGATTTGGCAATTGTCAGAAAGTTCGCTGATCACTTTGATGACTTCTTCGGGCATGGCCTCATACAAGCGGGATTCTACGATGATTTTATCAGGAGCAATGCTCAACGCAGCGGCAAAATAGGTAGCCGTAGTGATGGCCCGTTTAGCCGGGCTACTGATGATTTTTTCAATTCTGGCGTCAATCTCTTTAAGCTTGAGGCCCATAAATGGCGCGTCGCGCATGCCTCTATCGTTTAAAGGACGGTCAATGTCTTGAATGGACATGTTGTCCCAGCTGGATTTAGCATGGCGAACAAAATACACGGTTTTCATAATGCCGTTTTTTTCTTCCACCTCAAAGGCTGCCCGAGGTGGAAATTTATGGCAAATTTAATCATATTTATCCCTCACGCAAAATAAATGATCATCATATCTCAAAATCAAGACCTCGCCTCACCAAGTCCATGTATTTCATTTTTTGCAATTCTTCGTAGCGAACCTTGTCAAAACTGTACAGTTTGGCTGGTCGATGTGATACTCCTTCCTGGATGCCCATTTCCTTGAGTACGTCCATTTTTTGGATGCGGGTACGGAAGTTGCGCTTGTTCAACTTATTGTCTTTGGGCAAGCCCAATATTGTTTCATACAGGTTTTGCAATTGGGTCAGCGTAAATTTATCCGGCAACAGCTCAAAGCCGATGGGTTGGTAACGAACCTTGGCTCGGAGTCGATTGAGCGCTGTATCCAAAATGTGTTCGTGATCGAAAGCCAGTTGGGGCAAAGCCGTAATCGGAAACCATTCTGCCGATTGAGCGTCTGTAGAAGGACTCACCGGGTGATCTGTCAAATTGACCAACGCGTAATAGGCCACACTGATCACCCGGCCACGAGGATCTCGACTGGGGGCACCAAATGTGAACAACTGCTCGATGAATACATCGCGCACGCCCGTTTCTTCTTCCAGTTCTCGTAAAGCGGCAAATTCCAGGTCTTCTTGCAGATCTACAAAACCTCCCGGGAGCGCCCAATGTCCTTGATAGGGATCATGCCCCCTTTGAATGAGGAGTACCTTCAGTAGTTGAGATTCGTCGAGGCCAAAAATGATACAATCTACGGTAACAGATGGCCTTGGGTATTCATAGCAATATTTCATCGTGCAGTTCCTGGTGTATTAAAAAGGAATAGTTCTGGTAAATCAGGGATTGATAATGCAGCAATTTAACTCTTTTGGGCGAAATCCTGCTTCAAATCATACAAATAACGGTCAAGCCCATGTACAAAGTGTGCTTTTGCGTGTTGCATCATGGCTTGTTGTTGAAGGGAACGTTCGCGTACCTGGTGCACATCGGGTTGGGCGTAAATCAATTTTCCATGCTTGAAAACAGGAATCAACAAGTCTTCAAAATTCATGGAAGAGGGTAGGGGGTACACGGTTCCACTGGCCATTTCGATAAGCTCTTTTGCCGGCTCGAGGTGGCTTACCTCAAATAAGACATCCGCTTGAGGAACACCAGCACTGTCAAAATACCTGCGTACCTGGTGTATGCCGGGATTGGACATTTTGTACAAGTCTTCCGATTTTTTAATGCGGTATTCCCATGTGCCTTTTGAATCCTGAATGGCGGCAAGTTTGTAGACTCCGCCCAGGGCTGCTTGGGTGCCTCCGGTGATCAACTCGGTGCCTACGCCCCAGATGTTGATCGGCGCGTTGTCTTTTTTCAACTTGCTGATCGAGTTTTCGTCCAGACAATCGCTGGCTACAATTGCCGTTTCGGTCATCCCTGCTTCGTCCAGCATTTTGCGGGCAGTTTTACTCAAGGCCGACAGGTCGCCGCTGTCCAGTCGAATACCCAGGAGGGAGTGGCCATTTTCACGCAATTCCTTGCCGATTTCAATGGCATTTTTTATTCCATTGATGGTATCGTAAGTATCCACCAGGAAGATGCAATTGTTGGGCATGGCCTTGGCAAATCCCCGATAAGCAGCTGCTTCATTGCCATAACTCATGACCCAGCTGTGAGCGTGCGTCCCTTTTACCGGAATGTGGTAGTATTTTCCTGCGATCAGGTTGCTGGTGGCGTCGCATCCGCCAATGTAGGCTGCCCGTGAAGCAGTAATGGCGCCATCCAGACCTTGTGCCCGGCGGAGGCCAAATTCTAAAATTTGATCGCCCTGCGCGGCTTGCACTACCCTTGCTGCTTTGGTAGCAATCAGCGTTGAAAAGTTGACGAGGTTCAATAGCGCAGATTCAATGATTTGGGCTTGCAACAAAGGGCCTTCTACCCGAATCAGTGGTTGATTCGGAAATACTGCCGTTCCCTCAGGAACCGCATATACATCACATTTGAATTCAAGTCTCTGGAGGTAATTCAAAAATCCTATCTCAAAGAGGGGTAATCCATCTGCCCCGTTGAGCGAACCCAGGTAATGTATGTCCTCTACGGAAAAACGGAGCTGCTGGAGGTAATCCACCACCAACCCTAAGCCAGTTGCGATGGCATAGGGATTGCCAAAAGGGTTTCTCCGGAAGTACAATTGAAATACGGATGGCCGATCCTGCATGTCATTTTTCCAGAATCCATAGGCCATGGTCAGGTGATACAAGTCGGCAACAAGTGCGAATTTTTCGCGATAGACGGTAGATAAATGGGATGAATTGTTCACTTAGTTTGATTTTAAAACTAAGGTATGGGCATTTTTTGAATTGTGCAATAAATAGCGAGATTTTTATGAAATTATTTCGTGAGATACAACTTTTGGGGTAGAAAAACGCTCAGGTTATGGACACAATGATTTGATAAAATGACGATGACTCGATTGATGCTTTGCATACTTAGTGCATTTTTGCCTTTACTACTTTCTGCTCAAGTGATGCGGGATTCATTTCCCCGCGCCTCTGCTGAAGACTGGCGTGTTCACCCCTGGAAGGAGTACCAATCATTGGAAGGGAAATTTAAGGTACTCACGCCAGGTGATTTTGATAAAGCGGTGGATTCCGTGCAAACGCCAATTGGGAAAATGGCGTACCATATTTTGATCTACAACAATACTCAAAAGAACGCGGAGAATCTCTTTTACATGATTACTTTTTGTGATTATCCAGAAGGCACCATTCACTCCGATTCAACCGATCTCTTGAAAGAATTTTTTGATGCAAGTATCGATCAGGCCTTAAAAAGTGTAAAAGGGGAATTGGCTTATCAAAGCGACATTTCACTTCAGGGTTATCCGGGAAAACTGTGGCGCATCAATTACCTACGGGAACAAGCCCTCATCAAAACCCGGGCATTTATGGTTAAAAATAGGTTCTACACTATTCAAACGGTTACCGTTAAAGATATGGCAATCAATATGGCAAGTGATCGTTTTTTTGATTCTTTCATTTTTTTGTAAAAAGTTATAAATCAATATGGTCTCGGCGGCCTCTGTTGTAAAAATCAAACAAACCTAGACATCATAAGGACAGGTCGCGTATCTTCACGGCCTGTTTTGTGGTTTTAAATCGTTTTGATTATGCGCGTTCAGGATATTCGGATTGAAGATTACCAATATGATTTGCCAGATCACCGCATTGCAAGGTATCCTTTGGCTGAACGAGATGCCTCTAAGCTCCTGATTGCTTCTATCCAGCAACAGGAATTCCAGGAAGATACCTACGCAAATATCCGAGAGCATATTCCAGTAGGTGCTTTGATGCTGTTCAACAACACCAAAGTTATTCCAGCCCGCTTGCACATGGTAAAGCCTACCGGAGGAGCAGTAGAAATTTTTTGTTTGGAACCCATTGGCGAACTGAGTTCGGAAATGACCAGGCATGGAGAATCTGCTTGGAAATGCTTGGTGGGTGGCGCAAAAAAATGGAAAGAAGGTGCTGTAAGTGCGGTTTGGGGTACGGAAGATGCCCATGAATACCGTCTTTCAGCTGAAATAATTGACCGAAGCAGTACTTATTTTCACATCAAGTTTAGTTGGCAGCCTGCGGCATTTACTTTTGCCGAAGTGTTGAGCGCCATTGGCCAAATTCCACTCCCTCCGTATTTGGATCGGGAGGCCGAAGAATTGGACAAGGAACGTTACCAAACCATTTATGCCCATCTGGAAGGTTCGGTAGCGGCGCCTACCGCAGGATTGCATTTTACCGAAGCGGTTTTTGCAAAATTAAAAGCCAATGGGGTTGATTTGGATTACGTCACCCTACACGTAGGCGCAGGCACCTTCAAGCCTGTAAGTGCCGCTACCATTGGCCACCACGATATGCATGCAGAATATTTCGACGTTTCGAGGCCATTGCTGGAAACGCTGATTGCAGCAGCTCAAATTCAACGCCCCGTTTATGCGGTGGGTACGACTACGCTGCGCACCCTGGAAAGTTTATTTTTGATGGGATGCAAGCTTTTGCAAAAACCTGATTTGAACCATGCTGAATTGGAAATCAAGCAATGGGATGCGTACGAGGTGGATGCTGAAAATATCTCGGTTGAAAAAGCCCTCGATGCTTTAATAAATTGGATGGATCAACAAGGTCTGGATCGGCTGGTAGCCAAAACGCAATTGCTGATCGCACCGGGTTATACCGTTAGGATGATCAATGGATTGTGTACCAATTTTCACCAGCCGAGTAGTACCTTGTTGTTGTTGGTAGCAGCATTAATGGGCAACAAATGGAAAGAAATGTACCAGTATGCCCTGGATCACGATTATCGATTCTTGAGTTATGGTGATGGGTGTTTGATAAAGCTAAAATGAGAGCGTTGAATTAGGCCTTTTTCAAGCCTTGAAATGCTTTCCCCAGTTGATCTACGATGTCGCTGGCCAAAAGTGCTTCATGTCCAAGGCTTTCTGCGGCCAAATCTCCGGCCATTCCGTGCAGAAAAACGCCCAATTTGCAAGCGTGCTCGGCAGGGTATCCCTGCGCCAATAGGCTGGTCAAAATCCCGGTAAGTACGTCGCCACTGCCACCCGTTGCCATGCCTGGATTGCCCGTAGAATTGAACCAAACCTGGCCACCCGGGAGGGCAATGGCAGTATTGGCTCCTTTGCGGATGATGTAAATCTTGTATTGTTGAGCAGATTTTTGCAACAAATCCAGTCTTGCGAAATCGTCAGGGGCATCTCCGAATAAGCGCGAAAATTCTTTGGGATGTGGCGTTAGAATGCTGCCTGCGGGTATGCGCGATTGCCAACTTTGGGCGGCGATAATGTTCAGCGCATCGGCATCCAACACCAGTGGTTTTGAGCCGATATTGGTTAACAATTCATCCATGCCCCGTACCGTGAAATCTTTTTGTCCCAATCCGCAGCCAACCCCAATTGCAGTGTATTTTTCCAAATCTGGCAACTCGGAGAAATTAAAATGATGCCGATCTGAACTGACCATCGCTTCGGGCAATCCCGTTTGCAGAATGACGTAGCCACAAGCTGGCGCATGTATGGTCAACAACCCAGCGCCACTGCGCAGCACCGCACGGCCACTCAGCAAGGCTGCGCCCATCATGCCCTGACTGCCTGCAATGAGCAAGGCATGACCAAATTGGCCTTTGTGCGCAAATTTCGTCCGGCTTTGCAAAAAAGGTTTTACATCGGCAAGAGTGAGGTAATGATAGGGGGAAGCCGTTTGTACAATAAAATTGGAATCCAATCCAATCGAGGCATAGCTCCATTCGCCAACCCGGGATGCATTTTCTGGCAACAAAAAAGCCAGTTTCGGCATTTCAAAACTGAAAGTGTAATCGGCACAAAATGTTGTTCCAGTAGTCGTTGCATCTGCAATCAAGCCTGATGGAAGATCAATGGATATTTTTGTACCTGAAAATTGATTCAATTTTTGGATAAAATCTGCCCAAAAACCTTCAATTGGCCTGGATATTCCCGTTCCCAGCAGTGCATCAATCAAGATGGCCTGGGGTGGGAGAGGGGGTACCTCGGCACCTTCGGCCAAGGGTAGGACGGATAAATTGCTGTAATCAGGAATCTTCGACAAATTTTCGAGGTAATCAGCACTTTGATTTTTACTGATCTCGCAACAAAACACTTGTACGTTGTAAAATTCATAAAGCAGCATGCGGGCTACCGCAAGGCCATCTCCACCGTTGTTGCCCGGACCACAAAAGATGACAACGGGAATGTCGCGGTCATCGAATTTTTCCAAAAACCAATGCACAAATGCAGAGGCGGCTCGCTCCATTAAATCTATGGAAGCAATGGGTTCGTGTGCAATGGTGCATGCGTCGAGTTCACGGATTTGGGTGGCGCTGAAAATTTTCATTCTTTTTATTTTCTTATTTTACACAAGATAATTACATTGCATAAATAGAGTAGGAGCATATGCTAAAATCAAATACATTTCAATAAGTTTCAACAACGAAAAAAACCTTAAAATGTTTTAAAATGAATAAAAAGTTAAAAACCCTCGGTTATATCTTTTTGCTGCCAACTTTGGTGCTACTGTTTCTGCTAACTAAAAAAATCATACTTTTCGTTGAACTTGGTCACCAAAAAACCATCGCCAAAGCTAAGTTTTATGACAGTCGTTCAAAGTATGAAGTAGCAGTTTCATCTCCAGACATCACCAAAAATGATCGAAGGGATCTGCGCATAGAAATGAACGAATTGGAACATGAATACAAGTTATTGAAGTGGGATAAGATTCTACAATTTACCACCATCAAATTGTACGGCGTTTTATTATTCTTCATGGGAATGATTTTATACCGATCAAGAGGTGTTTGAGCTTTTTAGCTTCTTCTGTTTAACATAATATAAATTATGGGACAAAATAATCCTGTTTTTTTGACAATTCAATTGATTCTCCCGCAGCGTGAATCAACAATTGCTACGGGAGAATCTAAAAAAACTACTTACTCCCTTTCTCAATCACCTTAATCAACATCCCGGGCGTCACCGTTTCTTTCTGCTGCATGCCATTCACGATGGCATTTTCCTCTAGGCGTTTCTCTGGCACGCCATAGTTGCGCAGCGCCTCGGCCAGCGTAGTTGTCCGGTTGATCGTCTTGATGCTGATGCGATCTGGGTATACATTGATTCTGGCTGGATCGGTCAGTTCCCGGAAGTTTTTGAACGTATTCTGGAAGCTCAGATTGTAGGTGTTAAAATCTGCAGCGGCAGACAGGCCGTAGAAACGGTAGATCATGTTGTCGTACTGAATGAGGTAAATCAGCAAGCGCAGGGTTTGCGTGCCTTGTTGGGTTTTGGTTACTTGCTCTGCCGACAAGGCAATTGCTGGAAAACCGTTCAAAGTCAGGTTTTGCGAATCGATCAATCTCAGCGAGTCTTTGCCGATGGTATTGTTGGCTGCTTCGCGGAGGCTTTTTTCCTCAGCCACGTTGAAAATAATTGCTGCCTTGCCGTCTTTGGGTGCCATAACCACCTGCTGTGGCGAGTTTTGCAAAGTCCAGTCGGTAGGAATTGGAAATTGGAACTTTAACACCGGATGGTAAAACACGTTGTTCAAAGTATAGCCTTGCTTGGGATCTGGGCCATAAGTAATGCCATCAATTCTGCGCAGGTAAGCGTCGCGGTTTACCGCAAGGTTGAAGTTTTTTATCTTGGTTTGTTCCGCTTCAGCCAACTCCCCTACCCTTTTGAAACGATCCTGGGGATTTGGGTGCGTCGACAAAAAGTTGGGTACCCTACCTTCCGGGCCACCACTGATTCGGTCAATGGTATTGAAAAACTGCGCCATTTGTTTGGCATCATATCCAATTTTTGTGGAATATTCAACCCCCAGCTCATCGGATTGGCTTTCGTGATCTCGACCAAACTTGAGCATTGCCAACTGTACCCCTTGCGACAATGGCTCGGCAAAATCTGCTGCACCAGGCACCAATACCAATCCTAGGATCAAGCCACCCATGGCCAGATATTGAGTGGTTTGCTGTTGGGCGCCATGCCGGGCAGTGATGTGACCAATTTCGTGGCCCAAAACGCCAGCAAATTCCGCCTCGTTGTTGAAATGCGCCATAATGCCCCGGGTAAAATAAACGTATCCTCCTGGCAAAGCAAAGGCATTGACCACGTCGGAATCCACGACTTTAAAATGGTACTCCAGGTTGGAACGGTGAGAAATCTTGGCCATCTCCTGGCCTTTTTCGTTGATGAATGCCTGCAGCTTTGGGTCATCGTATGCCCCAAATTCGGCGATCACTTGCGGATTGGAGGCAGCACCTAAGGCCAATTCCTGTTTTTCGGACATCAGCATGATCTGATTCTTGCCCGTAACCGGGTTAACGGCACAAGAATTAGAAAGCAATAAAACAGCCAAAACGGCCATTTGGAATGCAAGCTTAAAAGCTATCTTTTGCATGTTTTTAGATTTTTTGGGTAATGAACATATAGAAAGTAACAATTCAAGGCAAGTTTAAGATTTAGGAAAAAAACGCAGCGATTTTTTTTACTGATACAAACAATTTGTTAATGTACACAAAAAAATGCCACACCTGCAAAGCGCAAGCATGGCATTTTTTTAAAAACGGTCAATTGTTTATTCTTCGTCTTTGTTTTCAATTGGGCGCACAAAAGCACTTCTGCGAGGTGCAGGCATTTTGCTGTTGCGACCACGTACTGCTTTCCAGATCACTTCATTGAAGGCCAAATCAGGAGCACGGTCTTCCTTACTGAGGTCAAACTGGTAAGACAATTTTGACCACTTGTCGTCGATGGTATTCCGTGCGGTCAAGCTGATCTGGTTGGCTTTGGCTTGGTAGGGCTTCAGATCAGGCGTTTTGCTGAAACAAGCAAACATTGGTGTAGCTGCAGCATCGTACTGGCTCATTGGAGAAAGCCCCAAGATCAACTCGATGGTGCGCAATACACTGGATGTAGTGTATAAGGTATGCTCTACATGCTTTTGCTTCGTGTATGGGCTGATCACCAAACAAGGTGAGCGGTGCGCATCTACGTGATCAGAACCATTCTGTGCATCGTCTTCCAATACAAAAATGGCGCATTCTTTCCAGATTTTGCTTTTGGAAATGTGCTCCACAAAGCGGCCTACCGCCAGGTCATTGTCTGCCACCATAGCAGAAGGAGATGGCACCCCTACCCTAGCGCCGGCGGTATGGTCATTGCCAAATCGCACAAAGTTCATGCTGGGCAATTGGTTGATGTTTACCAACGAGTCGAAATCTGCTCTCCATTTTTCAACCCGGAAAACATCCTGGATGGCCAGGTTGTAACCTGGATATTTGGCACAAAGGTGGCCTTCCAGATTTGGCATATACGTTTCACCATAATCGGCAAAAATGCCATAGCTCCGGTACTTCAAACCTTTGGCTTTGCATTTGTCCCACAAGAATCCACCTTTTGACCAGGCAATTTTTTTGGAACCCTCATAATCATAAGTCCCTCCGCGGCCACCGTAGCTGGTTGGCCAGGTTTTTTCTACGTAATCGTTTGCGTAAGCCGAAGTTGACCAGTTGTGGCCGTCTGCGCTCACTTCAGAGTCAACGTAAAAGTTGTCGAGCAATACGAATTGACGGGATAATGCGTGCATATTGGGCGTAACCGTATCCGGAAAAATGCAAATCGATGGATCGCCATTGCCTTCTTTCATATCACCAAAAACCTGATCGTAAGTGCGGTTTTCCTTGATGATGTAAAACACGTACTTGATGGGTGAAGCATCACCAACTTTGCGTGGAATGGGGTTGCCCGCTTCACCTGCTGCATTCAGCTCTTTGTCTTTGGTGTAGGGTGTGTTTTGATACACCAAGCGCGTAAATGCAGGTAATTCGTCACGGGTGGGCATCGGGATGAAAGACAAAGTACCTTTGAACAAGCCGCCGATGTACTGGGTGCCATCTTCGCGGGCTTTGTATGGATTCGGGCCGTCAGGGTTGGCCAGGGAAGTCAACCCTTTTCCGTTGGCCACCAGGATTTGACCCTTGGCAAAACGCACGGAGGTAGGATACCAGCCAGTTGGCACAAAACCCAGGGATTTACTGGAACCAATGGTGCTGATGTCAAACATCGCCAAACAGTTGTTGTCGGCATTGGCGATGGCCAGGGTATTGCCATCTTCAGAAACAGCTACTGAATTGGAAGTAGAACCAACAGGCGCGTTGGGATACAAGGAAGCAACAATGGTTTCTACTACCTTGTTTTGGGTCAGGTCGATCACCGACACGGAGTTCTCTTCAGAGCAGGCAGCAAAGAGGTATTGGCCATTTTTGCTGAAGGTCATCTCGGTTGGGTGTGAGCCTACGTTAATTTCTGAAGTGATTTTACCGGTAGCGATGTCATAAACGCTGATGGCAGATCCGCCCCAAATTGAGATGAACAGTTTTTTGCCGTCAGGGCCCAAGGTACAAGCAAGAGCAGAAGCTTTCAGTTTGGTCTTTTGAGCGAGCGAGCGTGTACCCAGGTTGAAATCGTACAGAGAGCTGTCGCCCTTGGTTACACAATAAAGGTGACCCTCGTCTGCAGATAATGCCAAGCCAGCTGGGGAAGCCCCGCCTTTGGGCCAGCGGCTACCCAGTGCTAAACTGTCTTTGACCTTGAATTTATCGTTTTCGATGCTGTAAACGCGGATCATGTTGTCATAACCACCAGAGGCATATACGGTATTGGCAGCCTTGTTCAGCGCCAGGCCGTACCAAGCTTTGGGCAGGGTCATTTGGTGCAATACTTTGTGGTTGACCACATCAATGAGCATGATGCTGTGGCCAGATTGCCCGTTGTTGCTGACAACGGCACGGGTTTGATCGGTAGAGACAACCATGTTCATGGGCAAATCGCCGAGTTGAACTTGTTCGCCTACCGGAGTGAGCGACCAACCATTTGGCAATTCAACTTTTTGAACCTGGCCAAAACGCCCCATCTTGAGGGAAGTTTGATTGTTTTTACTGCAAGTACTAAAAAGTGCTGCAATTAGTGCTAAAACACAGAAATTCAGATGCTTTGATCTCATAAGTTGGTTGATTATTGAAAGTTGTATAAAATTCTTAACTATTCTGGAGAGTTTATAGCTTCTTGAGTTAAGAGTTTGTGAAACATGCTCTATTTTACGTTACTTTTTGAAGAAATGGTGTTATAGGGTAGAAATGTCATCGAAATGTAAGGAATTGCATTTTTTGCTGTCTTCCATTTCCTATTTCCAAACAATGACTAACCCTACAAAATACTTGGTGATGAAAACCGAAATCAAAGCATTGGTCGCGGAGGGTAAGCTGGATGAAGCTTTGGAAAAATTAGTAGCGTTTCTGGAAAGCCAGAACGATCAGTTTTCCGCATTGGATCGGGCGGCTAAAGTTACCCAGAGTGAATACAACCAGTCCAAAGAAAGAGAACTGCAAGGTTTGCTTACGGAGGATCAAATTCGTTTGGCCAGCAACAAAACGGTCAACAAAATTTTAGAAATTCTGGAATTCCTGGATAAAGGGGCCTCTCCTACTCCATCTTCTGTTCGCAAGAAATGGTTGCTGTATGGCTTAGGTGGAGCAGGGCTGATGCTGGCGATTGTGCTGCTGTTGCGCGGATTCTCCGCAAAGACTCTTGCACAAGAACCAGTTGATCCGCTCAAACCTGTCGATACCTCGCAGGTGGTAGTCGGCCAACTCCCCATTGATTGTCCTTCTTTTGCGCCTGAGGCCAAATACACCATTGCCGTATTTGACTTTACCACCCGCACGGGAAATCCAGACAATACAGATCAGTTTTTGGTCAGTGAACTGGACGTTATTTTTGACCGAAACGGGTTTCAGGCGGATGCGACACTGGTTGAAGGGTATAAAGGGCTGATTGACGCTTCTTTTTCAAAATCACTGGTTGAAAACTGCACTACCAAAATGGTGATTTGGGGCCGCGTATTCAGCGATACAGCGGTAGAAATCAATTTTTATGCCCCCAACATTGATCGAAAGGAACGCTTTGAGTTGGACAGTTTGCTAAAATTCAGAGAGCAGGGAAATTTCCAAACCAACATCAAGAGAGCAGCCCTGATCATCGCCTCTCGGGTTTTGGTGATGAACAACGCACCCGGGGCAGTTGCCGAATCAGAAAACGCTTACCGTGAAGTTGCTAACGATAAAACCATAATTGCTTCCAATAACCCCAAAATTAAAAACACCGAAGCAATAGCCACTATGACCTTGGCCAATGCGCATGTAAGTGCCAAGCAGTACAAAAAATCCATTCCATACTATGACAAATTGCTGGTCAAAAACCACCGCGATACGGTTGCGCTGAACAACAGCTTTATTGCCCACGTAAAGATTGAAGACCTGGTGGGTGCTGAAAAAACCAACGATACACTGGAACGCTACAAAAAAAATCTTGATCCTGCCCTTATCGAGGCCGCAAATCTTGATTTGGAAAAAAAAGGCTGGACTTTTAAAAGTCCGAGATTCAAACAAAAACCTGTTGACCAGCGACTACCACAGAAGAATTTGCCCAAAGAATGAAGTTCCATGGACTTGGTTTTGTAAATTGAGGTTTATTTATCCTAATTTAAACCAGGTTAATTATGAAATGGTCGCTCAAAATTGCCAAAGTTGCTGGCATCGAAGTATACTTGCATTGGACTTTTATCGTGCTTTTGGTCGGCGTATTGGTGGGAGGTCTCCGCAGTGTCAATCACGAAGGAGGCAACCTGAACGGCTTTTGGTTCATCATTTTATTGTTCCTTTTTGTGCTCCTGCACGAATTTGGCCATGCCCTGATGGGCAAAAGATTTGGGGTCAAAACCAATCACATCACCCTGCTTCCCATTGGCGGCGTTGCCGCAATGGAACATATTCCTGAACAACCCTGGCAAGAAATGCTGATTGCGCTAGCAGGGCCCGCGGTCAACTTTGTTTTGGCTCTGGGTTTTCTCCTCTTTTTGGGAATTAGTGGCCATGTCCCTGCATTTTCAGATTGGTGGAGTCCGGTTAGCAACGACAATATGGTGTACAGTCTGTTTACAACCAATGTGATGTTGTTTTCTTTCAACCTGATTCCAGCCTTCCCAATGGACGGTGGTCGGGTACTCAGGGCGTTGTTGGCTATGAAATACGGGCGGTACAGGGCCACAAATCTGGCTGTACGCATTGGTCAATTGTTGGCCATCGGATTTGTCTTGTACGGGCTTATTCCAAGCACCGGCAACATTTGGATGGTATTCATTGGCGTATTTATCTACCTGGGAGCAGGAGCCGAAGGCAATTACGAATCCACCCGTTCTGCACTGGTTAAATACAAAGTACGGGATGCCATCATGCACCATTTTTCTCCATTGCAAAGTAGCGATACGATCGGTACAGCAGTGAAAATGCTTTTGGATGGTCAGGAAAAAGAATTCATTGTAATTGAAAATGACGCTGTAGTGGGCACACTCAATCGCAATGAAATGATTGAAGGACTTGGGCATTTTGGCAAAGAAGCCGTGCTAAGTGAGGTGATGAACAAAGTAGTATTGCGCCTAGAACCAGAGATGCAGCTAGACGAAGTGTACGACCAAATGACCGATGAAAATGTAGAAATTGCCCCAATTTTTGAAAACAATCAATTGATCGGCGTGCTGAACCGCGATAACATCATGGAACTTTTGATCATCGACAATTCTCAGCCTCATTTGGGGTTGAGGTTCTGATTTATTTTTTTCCACCACCTGAGACACCTAAGATTCACCTTAGAAATTATTCAAATATTGAAATCTAAAGTGAGTCTCAGGTGCCTTAAGTGCCTAAGGTGGTGGAAATGAAAGACCTGCGAAGCAGGATATCAACCCTTAACGTACATCACTTCCTTCACTGCTTTGACAACCTTACTTGGATTGGGCAAATATTCTTCCACAAAGGCAGCCGCGTATGGCAGCGAAGTATCCGCTGAACTTACCCGAATTACCGGGGCATCAAGGTAATCAAAAGCAAATTTCTGCACCGTATAAGCCACCTCTGAAGAAACACTTGCAAAAGGCCATGCTTCATCCACGATGATACAACGGTTGGTTTTTTTCACTGAATTGATGATAGTTTCAACATCCAGTGGGCGAATTGTACGCAAATCAATGACTTCAGCAGAAATGCCCTCTTTCGCCAATTCTACCGCAGCATCCAATGCCACCAAAGTCATTTTGTTGTAGGAAATCAGGGTTACGTCCGTTCCTTCCCTCCGAATGGCGGCTTTGCCGATCGGCACCAAATACTCCCCTTCAGGTACCGGCCCCTTGTGTCCATACAGGATTTCAGATTCCATGATGCACACCGGGTTATTGTCTCTGATGGCAGATTTGAGCAACCCTTTTGCGTCAGCAGGATCTATGCAAGAAATGACTTTCAAACCAGGAACGTTGGCCATCCAACTCTCGAAAGTTTGGGAGTGCTGTTGCGCCAATTGACCTGCCGAGCCGGAAGGGCCACGGAAAACAATTGGGCAATTGAATTGACCCGCCGATTGAGACAAGGTTTTGGCCGCGTTGTTCACAATTTGGTCAAAGGCAAGAATGGCAAAATTCCAGGTCATGAATTCAATGACCGGACGCAATCCGTTCATGGCTGCCCCGACGCCAATGCCTGTAAATCCAAGTTCTGCAATGGGGGTGTCAATGACGCGTTTGGCGCCAAATTCATCCAATAATCCTTTGCTCACCTTATAAGCTCCATCGTATTGGGCCACCTCTTCTCCCATTAAGAAGACAGTTTCATCCCGACGCATTTCTTCTATTAATGCTTCTCGCAGTGCATCGCGAAGCGCAAGTTCTCTACTCATACGCAGGTTTTGTCAATTTTATCATTTCCCCAAATTGGAAGTGATTTGGGCGCAGCAAAAATAGAAAAATTCTCTACTTTTGTATCGAAAAGCAAAGCTCTAAAATAAAACCATATTGCTCTGCGTTTGTTTGGAAAAATTGTAAATCCTTTGAAGATATGAAAATCCAAATCAAGAAGTCTCAAAACCTGGTGTTGGCCTGTGTTGTGATCGCGCTAACATTCTCTTGCAACCGTGGATATGGTTGTCCTTCCAACTTTTCCTTCACGGATTTGATTGCCGATGCCATTAAAATGGTTCTTTCATTGTTTTTCTAGGCATTGTACAGGATTCGAAACCGATGGATGAGGCCGAAAGAAACAATGAAGTCTTTGTAACACAAGATGGTTCACACTCCATTACAGCAGCCCAATATGGCGTGAGCTATCACTCTAAGTATGGGGCAATTACAGAATCTCGCCATGTTTTTATTCAGGCTGGCTTGATGCCGTTATTGTTTACTGTACCAGCGCAACTTTCCATTTTGGAAGTAGGTTTTGGTACAGGGCTCAATGCTTTGTTGACCTACCAGGAATTGGCCAAACGCCCGATCCAGGTATACTACGAGTCTGTTGAGCGTTTTCCAATTACCTTAACGGAAGCACAAAACCTCAATTATCCCGAATTAATTGATGGTGAGCACTTTAGAGAAATCTTCTTGTACATGCACAACTGTGCCTGGGATGAGAAGATTCAACTATCGCCAAATTTTTCTCTACAGAAACGTTTGGGAGATTTGGAAGCACTGCCCTTTGATTCTATTTTCGACCTGATCTATTTTGATGCATTTGCACCTACTGTCCAACCCGAATTGTGGACAGAAGCAATAATGAAAAAGATATACGGTGCACTGCGACCTGGAGGCATACTGGTAACTTATTGTGCAAAAGGAGAGTTCAAACGTTCGTTAAAAGCGGTAGGTTTCAAAGTAGAACCTTTACCTGGGCCACCTGGAAAACGAGAAATGACCAAAGCAATAAAGGGGCGATAAAAAAATAAGTGTTCATTTTTGCCCCACTACTAAAGGAACGCGCCTGAAATAAATCTAAATTTTTCAGGCGCGTTAATCCGCTTACTGGATGTGATTTTTTGGCTTTCGGCCACGCTTGGATTTGATTCCTGTGTTTGGTACCTCGATGATTTCAGAGAGATCAATTGGAGTTTCTTCATCTCCTTTTCTAGTTGATTTAATGGCATTTAGCTTGCCATCGTCTCCGTATAATTTACGAGACATTTTGTTGTAAGCCATGGCCGCTTCTTCAGCTGTAGCAAACATACCAATGTGCACCGATTTTCGGTTGACCGAAATCACAGCGCGGTATCGGTTGTTTTCTTTGTAAACACCAGTGTATCCGACTTTACTACTGGTTTTTCGTTTTCGACTAGCCACAGAACGAGACCGATAAATAAGATTTTCAAGGCGACAATCCAATTTATTGCCATTTTTGGCGCCTACCAGGTTCTTGTCACCTCCTTTAGTGTCTACCAAAAACTTTTCTGCAACCAATTTGTGCAGATAAATGGTTTCGGTTTTGTATCCTCCATCTGCTTTTTTCCAGGTTTTTTGGAAAACTGCACATCCGCTGGAGTGCCTTCGGAGATTGTTGATAAAATCTACCTTAACAAGATACGGGTCGGTGGTAAGAAACTCGTAGATTTTGTCGTCCAAAAGGACAGACTCCTCTGCGTTTTTCAGTTTAACTTTGTAAAGCACGCTCTCAAAATTTTAGTTATTCAAATAAAGGCAAAGAATGGTAAAACAATTTCCTTCAAGAGATTATAGTCAAAACAGTCGGATGTCCTTAGTGTCAGGTTTGGGGAAATCAACAAGCTTGGGATAGTAATTTAATTGAAGTTTTTGACCTTTTGCAGCAGGCGATGGACTCTCTTAGTTCAATGGGCTGGATTTTACAGCACTAAAGATAAATATTTTCAAAAAAAGATTAACATTTATTCAACAATATTTAGGTAAAAGCTATATTTTTCTTTGTCGTTAAGCAGCTAAAGCACAAAAAAATATGGAAAAAGAGCAAAAAAGCTTTATTAAAAGATGCTTTGATCTCGCAAAATTGGGAGCTGGCTCGGTATCTCCCAATCCAATGGTTGGAGCAGTGCTCGTTCACGATGGTCGAATCATTGGAGAAGGATTTCACCAAAGATACGGTGGGGCACATGCAGAAGTGAATGCGGTAGCCTCCGTTTTGCCAATCGATCGGGCCCTTCTCCCCTACTCTACCCTTTATGTCTCTTTAGAACCCTGCTGTATTTTTGGCAAAACTCCACCTTGTACCAATTTGATTCTTCAGGAAAAAATACCCAAAGTTGTCATTTCTTGTTTAGACCTCAGTCCCGAGGTACGGGGTCGAGGTGTTGACATATTGCGGGCACAAGGAGTAGAAGTTGTTAGCGGTATTTTGGAGGCCGAAGGTCAAGCCTTGGCCGCAACCCGGAATATTGCCGTCACTCAAGAGAGACCTTATATTGTACTCAAAATGGCAGTAACCTCCAACGGCTTCTTTGCTCCATTGGATGGAAAGCAATTCTGGATTACTCAGGCCATCAGCAAGCGCCTGGTTCACCGTTGGCGGATGGAAGCCGATGCCATTTTGGTGGGTACTGCTACGGCCTTGATCGATGATCCCCAATTGGACAATCGCCATTATTTTGGAAAGTCTCCCCTGCGCATTGTATTGGATCGCGATTTGAAGTTGCCCCCTCACCTTAAAGTATTGTCCGATGGACATCCTACTTTAGTGGTTACCGAGCAATTTAGTCCTGAAGGTGGAAACTCCGCAGTACAATACCTGCAACTGAATTTTGATTCCAGCTTCTGGCCAATATTGATGGCAAAGCTGTGGAAAGAGTATAAGTTGGGTGTTGTTTTGGTAGAAGGTGGTGCAAAAGTTTTAGAGGGCTTAATTGCCCAAAATTTGTGGGATGAAGCGCGGGTATTCATTGGTAAAACGAATCTTCCTGGGGGCATCCCTGCTCCTACCCTTCCATCCCCAGTTCAGCAATCCATCCGTTTTGGGGTGGATAGGCTAAACGTTTACAAGAATGACAAGTAGTATCGCCCCCCAGAGAAGTTAAAGATGTTTTAAAATCGAAAAGTGGATGCATATTTTTGGTGACGCGAGTGTTCTAAGGGAGTCTTTTACTAGAGTAGGTGTATGGGTCGCCAACATTTACTATTTTTGTAGTACAAAATCAAATACTGTCTGAAATGAGCAGATTGGGAGCGTGTTTGGCCATAGCTATGTTGATTGGCTTAAATATAACAGCGTCGTTTTCACAGGAAACTATCCTGAACAAGAAAGGAACCACCCCAAAACCTGGGGTGACCGCAAAGGGAATTGCCCCCCGAACGCCTACCCGAACCCAGGTTGTAACGGTGAACTGGATTACCTGGGAGGAAGCCATGGAGCTTTCCAAAAAGGAGAAAAAGAAAATCTTGGTAGATGTTTTCACCTATTGGTGCGGATGGTGTAAAAAAATGGACGCGGAAACCTTTACCAACCCTTTCCTGGCAAAATACCTCAACGAGAATTTTTACCTGGTGAAATTTGATGCCGAATCAAAAGAACCACTCGAATACAAAGGCAAAGAGTTTCGCTACGTACGCAGCACCAAAAGTGGTCACCACGAGTTGGCAGAAGAGTTTTTGCGGGGTCACCTGAGCTTTCCTTCGATGGTGTTTCTGGATGAAAGCATGGACATGATCCAGCCTATTCCAGGTTTTCGAAACGCAGAAGAATTGTTGATGATTTCATCTTATTTTGGATCAGGAAAGTACAAAGAAACACCCTGGTCGGTATTTCAGAAAGATTTTAAGATGCCAGAAGGCTTCAAAAGATAGGGAATTTGGTTTAGCAAAAAAGAAAGGGTTGTCTCGAAAAAAAATTCCGAAACAACCCTTTTTTTTTCTTATTCATCAAAGGTCGTACTGATCCAAATTCATGTTCCGAATGATGCGGATCAATTTTTGCGCATAAGTTTTGTCCGTTGCGTATCCCGCTCTTTTGAGTCCGTAAGCCCAGCTTTTATAATCTGTACCAAATTTTTGCAGGTGCTTGTACCTTGGACTGCTCAATAAAACGGAGTGTTCTTCATAGCTTTCCCAAACCGATTCAAATACCCGGAACATGTCAAAAACATCGTCATCCGTATAATTGCGACAGGTGCAACCCCGGCATTTGCGCCGACATTTGATCCCAAAATGGTTGTTTGATTCTCTGGCCAGCTTGCTTCCCCCGGCATTGGACTCCAGAAGACCTTGGGCCAAGGTAATACTGGCAGGGATACCATAATTTTGCATGGCACGAATAGCCGCAGGAGCATATTTTTGAACGTAGTCTTGCAGCACTTGTTCCTTATCCGCAAACACGGCAGGATCAATTCCCTTTCGTTTTGCATAATCAGGGCTTAAAGCCGGTGTCAGATTGGAGACACTAAAGGTAGGCTCTTTGCCTTTTGTGGGCGTTGTTGTGACAGTAGGTGTTGTAGGGGCAGGAATTTTCTTTTGTACCATTTGACTGATGTTGATCGCGGGTACAAAAGTAGCTTGTTGAGCAGAAGGAGCATTCTCCAGGCTGGTAGGGTTGGAATAAGGTACAGATGCATACTTATTCGAATCTTCTCTATCCATATTGATTTGAAGACTTAGGTCTCTTTGAAACAAAAGATGGCCAGCCAAATAAAGTAAAATGGCATTAAACCAGTTGCGTGAAGCCCAGCCAATCGCTTGGTTTACAGGCGAAAAAAAAGAAGCATTGGAGTAATTTGGATAAGTGTGCGTTTGTTTCATGGCAACAACATTTTTTGTTTCAACAAAAGTAAAACAAAAAATTAAATAAACAAAACTTTAAGAAACTTTTTGTTTTTCCAAAAAAGTCGCCGTCAATTTTACCTTAGTGTAGGTTTTACACTACCTTTACCTCCGTATTCATTCAAAAAACAGCCTTTAAACCGCTCTGACACCTATGATCATTGTAGCCGATAGTGGATCCACCAAAACGGATTGGATGCTTTTAACCGATGAAGGAGCACTTTTGCTTCATACCATGGGTTTCAATCCACTTTACCATAGTGAAGACCTCATTTACGAGAAAAGCAAAGAAGAACTGGACAAACACCAGGTAGACTTGTCATTGGTAACTGCCATGTATTATTATGGTACGGCAGTATGGGATCATGCCAAAGCAGAAACGATTGCACGTGCCTTGCGTCGATTGTTTACCAATGCACATGTGGAAGTAGAGCACGATTTGTTGTCAGCAGCACGCGCCACTTGCGGCAATGAACCCGGTATTGCCTGCATAATTGGCACAGGCTCCAATACTTGTCTATTTGATGGCAAAGAAGTAACCGACAACGTAACCAATTTGGGCTATTTCGTTGGAGATGAAGGCAGTGGTGCCCATTTGGGCAAAGCCCTGGTTCGGGCATATTTCTATCGCGAACTTCCACCCGACTTGTTGAAAGCGTTTGAAGAGCAAGTCCCAGGAGGGAAAGACGAAATATTGGACAACGTATACAGCAAGCCACAACCAAATGTATACCTCGCTTCCTTTACCAAGTTTTTAGGCGAGTATCGAAACCACTTTTTCATCCAAAAGTTGATTTACCAATCTTTTACTGAATTCATAGATCGCAACGTGCGCAAATACCCTGGTCACCTTTCGATGCCCATCCATTTTATTGGATCGGTAGCCTACTACTTCCAAGATATCGTAAAAATTATTCTGGAAGAACGCGGAATGAAGCCGGGAGTATTTATCTTGAAGCCCATTGACAATTTGGTGCAATTCCACCGGAATCATGAGTTGAATCGTGAAAAATAACCCTACGGATTTGTGTGTAGGTTGAACTACTCATGAATCCTTTGGATAACCCAACAAGTAGCTACAAGAGATGAAATCAAACATTAAACGCATTGCCGTTTTCACTTCCGGAGGTGATGCTCCGGGCATGAACGCGGCTATTCGTGCAGTGGTTCGTACCGCTTCTTACCACGACTTGCATGTATATGGTATTTCACGTGGGTATGAAGGTATGATTGATGGCGATTTAAAACGTTTGGAACGCAAAGATGTGGCCAACATCATCCACCGTGGGGGTACCATCCTCAAAACGGCAAGGAGCAAACGGTTCATGACGCCTGAAGGCCGTAAAACAGCCTATGAATCCTTAAAAGCCTTCGACATTGATGCTTGTGTTGCCATTGGTGGCAACGGTACGTTTACAGGTGCAAATATTTTTGCGCAGGAACACAATGTGCCCATCATTGGCTTACCAGGTACCATCGACAATGACCTATATGGCACCGACTATACCATTGGCTTTGATACTGCCGTGAATACTGCCATCGATGCAGTAGACAAAATTCGGGATACTGCCGATTCACATGATCGGGTATTTTTTATCGAAGTCATGGGGCGGCACGCAGGGTACATTGCCTTACACACAGGGATCGCGAGTGGTGCGGAGAGTGTAGTCACGCCTGAAATTGATACGACCATTGATGATGTAGTCAATGTACTTCAACGCAGCGCCAAGCGCAAAAAATTGTTTAGCCTGGTCATCGTGGCCGAGGGCAGCAAATTGGGCAACGCCAACGAAATTGCAGCTAAAGTAAACGAATTGCTTCCTGGGGCTTTTGATATTCGGGTAGCCGTAATCGGTCACTTGCAACGTGGCGGTTCTCCTAGCCACCAAGATCGCATGCTGGCCAGTCGCATGGGTCACGCGGCTATAGAGGGCTTGGTTGAAGGCCGTTCCGACGTTATGGCGGGTATTGTCAACGATGAGATCGTTTATACGCCATTTAAAGAGGCTATTTTTAGCGAAAAACCCATCAACAATCAGTTGCTGAAAATGGCTGGAATTTTGGCTATGTAGTGAAAGAGAAAAGCCTGTACTTAACTGGCACCAAACCGGTCACTGAGCGAAGCCGAAGTGCCGGTTTGGTGCCAGTTAAGTACAGGCTTTTCTCTTTCACTAATTCCTATTGATAATCAATTTCTTGTTGATGATTTTGTTATCCGACAAGTAGAAATTGAAAATGTACATTCCTGTAGCAAAGTCGCTCACATCCAATTGCTGCAAATTGCTGGTCTTGTCTTTTTGCACTACAATTCTTCCCATACCATCAAAAACCACCAAACGTGGACTTTGATCTTTGGTGTCAAGTGCATCAAAAACAATATTGACCGTATTCTGGGCTGGATTTGGATATAGCTCGATTCTCGGTATTCTGCCCTCTGTTTTTGTAGTATAAGCAATTTGATGTACAAACTCATCCAGAGTGGTTGCGGTGGTAAAGTTTGTACCGGCTGCTCCTTGAGTTATGGTAATCGAACGGGAAATGCCGTTGGCAGAAACCGTAACTACCGCAGAACGAGATGTGCCAGAAGTATTGGGTTGCAGAAACAAAGTGATTTTGGCATTCCCAAATCCTTCAGATACACCAGACATGATCCAGGAAGCGCTTTCTCGGATAGTCCAGCATCCATTCGATGTAATCGAATCTAGCACCATCGCCGCCGAAGCAGCAGCACTGATTGCATTCGTTTCTACCTCCAGGGTAACTCCAGCAGCACTGCCTTCATCCTGAGTAACTACAATTTTGCGGGTTATTCCTGAACCTGAGACATATACCGTATCTCTACGCAACAAACTACCGTTGTTTTGTTGGAAATATACAAATCCACGGCCATCATTGACTCCATTCACTATACCTGGCATTAACCAAGAACCAGAATTGGACACTGTCCAGGGAATATTAGCTGAAACAGAAAACTGGAAAGTATCTGGCGTGGATATTACGGATTTAGAAAGCGGAGATACAATCAAATATGCAGGTAATCCAGCCTGATTTACAGTCACGGTGCGGGTGATGCCTCCACCAGTAAACGTTAGAATTCCAACGCGTGCCGCTTTGTCATTGGCAGTATAGTTTGTAGTGATGGTTGCATTATTTGTACCCGAAACAGGAGTTGAAGCCATCCAAGGTACATTAGAGCTAACCGTCCAAGCTACATTGGAAGTAAGGGTGGTCGTAAAACTCCCCGCAGCAATCGTTCTTGACTGTGTTGTTGGGGTAACTGTCAGGGTTGGCGTTGCTTGAGTAACCGTGACTGTACGGGTTAGTCCTCCTCCTGTAAAGGTAAGGACGCCAGTGCGTACAGCTCCAGTATTGGCGGCATAATTTGCGGTTACTACCGCATTGCCTGTACCAGAAGTGACTGCAGTGGTCAACCATGCTGCATTGGAGGCAACCGTCCAGTTTATATTGGCCGTCACAGTAATCGCAAAACTTCCTTCCGCAGCGCCAGGAGCAGCAGTTGTTGGACTTAACGTCAAAGCTGGCGCCGCTTGAGTGACAGTCAAAGTACGGCTGATGCCCCCACCTGAGAAAGTAAGCGTACCAGTGCGTAATGCTCCCGTGTTGGCTGTATAATTGGCAGTAATGCTACCATTGTCTTTTCCAGATACTGGAGAAAACGTCAACCATACTGCATTGGATGAAACTGTCCAGTTTACATTGGATGTAAGAGTAATGGCAAAACTTCCGGCTAATGGAGTTACGGATTGGGTAGTTGGCGTAATTGTCAGGTTTGGAGCAGCCTGAGTTACTGTCACAGTACGCGTAAGTCCTCCTCCTGCAAAGGTAAGTACGCCCGTTCTTGCAGTTCCGGTATTTGCCGTAAAAATGGCATTCACCGTTCCATTGTTGCTACCGGAAGTAGGCGTAGCTGTTAGCCAGGCAGTATTGGAAGTTACCGTCCAGGCAATATTGGCGTTGAGAGTAATCACAAAATTGCCTGCTGCTGCGGAAACTGCTTGGGTGGTGGGTGATAAGGTCAAGACTGGCGGTGTTGCCTGGGTGACCGTTACTGTTCTAGTAATGCCTCCTCCCATAAAAGTCAGTACTCCGGTACGTGCATCACCAGTATTGGCGGTATAATTGGCCGTAACCGTGGCATTATTGCTTCCAGAGCTGACGGTTGTTGTCAACCATACCGCATCAGAAATGACCGTCCAGGCCACATTTGAAGTAAGAGTGGTGGTAAAGCTTCCTGCTGCAGAAGTACGCGCTTGAGTTGTCGGAGTTACCGATAAGGTTGGGGCAGCTTGGGTGACTGTCACTGTACGCGTCAGCCCGCCACCAGTGAAGGTGAGTATGCCGGTTCGGAAAGCATCTGTGTTGGCGGTATAACTTGCCGTTAAAGTGCCATTGTTGCTGCCTGAAGTTGGGTTTACCGTTAGCCAGGCTTCACTGGAATTGACCGTCCAGGGTACATTGGAAGTCAGTGTGATGGCAAAGCTACCCGCTGCTGCGCTTGGAGCCAGTGTCGTTGGCGATACCGTAAGTATTGGTGCAACCTGAGTAACGGTCACCGTTCTCGTGATCCCTCCTCCAGTGAAAGTCAATATTCCACTGCGGGAACTGGCTCCTGTATTTGCAGTATAAATCGCGTTTACAGTAGCATTGTTGCTGCCGGAGGTTGGGGAGGTACTGAGCCATACTGCATTGGAATTGACCGTCCAGGCTACATTGGAGGTCAGGGTGATGGCAAAAGTACCTTCCAATGCAGATACGCTTTGCGTAGTTGGGGTCACGGTCAAATTGGGCGTGGCCTGGGTAACCGTTACAGTACGGGTAAGTCCTCCACCACTAAAAGTGAGCGTCCCGGAGCGGGCAGCACCAGTATTGGCGGTATAACTTGCGGTGATTGATCCGTCGTTGCTTCCTGAAGTAGGTGAAGCGGTTAGCCACACTGCGTTGGAAGAAACCGTCCAGTTTACATTGGAAGTCAAGGTAATCGCAAAATTTCCTGCTGCTGCAGATGCAGCTTGGGTCGTTGGAGAAACCGTTAGAGCAGAGGTAGCTTGGGTTACGGTAACAGTACGCGTTACTCCACCTGCACTAAAAGTAAGGATACCTGTACGTGCTGCACCTGTATTGGCCGTAAAATTGGCAGTAACGCTAGCATTACTGGCACTCGAAGTAGGTGAAGCTGTTAACCAGGCGGCATTTGAACTGACCGTCCAGGCTGAATTCGAACTGAGGGAAATGGCAAAACTGCCCGCAGGAGGGCTGATTGACTTAGTAGTTGGGCTTACCGATATTTCTACAAGAATAGCCTGCGTAACCGTTACGGTTTGAATCAAAGTTCCGGCTGTGAATGTGATGGTTCCGGTACGCACAGCACCCGTATTGGCCGTAAAGGTAGCAGTCACCGTTCCATTGTTATTGCCGGAAGTGGGCGAAACCGTCAACCATCCGGCGTCAGAACTCACCGACCAATCTACATTTGCTGTAACTGTAATGGTAAAACTGCCCGCAGAGGAACTAGAGGTTTGGGAAGTCGTAGATACCGTCAACGTCGAATCTGCACCAGTAAACAATGGCGATTCCCAAAGCCCTCTTCCATAAGTACCCGCTTTGATGGTACTGGTTGCATACTGAATTTCCAGATCGAAGATTTCTGCGTTGGGTAACCCCGTATTGAAAAGCACCCAATCTGAAAGGGTATTGTCGATGTAGTAAACACCCACATCCATCCCCAGATAGAGCGCACCATTGCTGCCATTGGCATACGCCAAACAGTTGGCCGGGAGGTTGGGCAAAGTGCCGCTGACATTCGTCCAGGTAGATCCACCATTGGTAGACTTGTATACTTTTAAACCCGCCGAATAGCCTGCCATACAGACCCACACGTTGTTGGGATTGGTATTGTCGATGGCAATGCCATTGATGTAACCCGAAGAATTGGGTTTGGTCAAGGTTGTTGTGGTTGATCCACCATCGGTGGTTTTGTACAAATTACCACCGGAGTTCAAATATTGGTCAGAGCTAAAGTAAACCACATTGGCATTGCTGGGAGCAATCGCAATATTGTTGATGATATAGCCGCCAGTCTGGCCATTGGTCATTTTGGTCCAACTTGTTCCATTGTTGGATGACTTGTACAGGTTTTCATAGCCGATGTAGATCGTAGCAGGAGCGCTAGGTGCCAGGGCGAACGGAGTTACCCAGCCGGCCCCTTCAAAGCCGATGTTGGGAGCAATTGCTGACCAGCCTGATCCTCCATTGATGGAGCGGTATATATCGCCATAATACAATTCGCCATACATGATGTTGCCATTACTGGGGTCGATGGCACAATCCATCCCATCCCCACCAATTTTGTCTGCCCAGGTATTGGCGGTGCTTTTGAGTTTGGTACCATTGTCTTGCAATCCTGCAATAACTTTGGTATCAGTTTGAGAAACGCCAATTTTGTACATCTGACTAATAGACATTCCATTGGTCAAATCTGTCCAGGAAGAACCACCATTAGTAGATTTATAGATGCCCCCATCATTGCATTGGAAAAGGGTAGAATTGTTTTGAAAAGCAATATCGTGCTTATCGGCATGCACTTCAGGTATCGACCCTGTAGCATACCACATTGTATTGATGACCCAGGATGTACCGCCATTGGTAGATTTCCAGGTATTTACGCCACCAATGTAGATGTTGTTGGCATTAGCGGGATCTATGGCCAGGCACAAGTCGTACCAGCCTTGCCCACCTGAATCATTGCCTGTTACATTCCAACCCAACAAGTTGGGAGAAATGGATCTTGATGACCAATTGACTCCTGAATCAGTAGAGGCGTAAAATCCCAAAAAACCATTGTCGGAGCTTTTCGCAACCAATGCGCCTACAAAACTTGAATTTGCGGCACTTACTGCCAAAGCGATTCTTCTGGCTCCTGCTATGGTTGTTCTTGAAGTCCAGGTAGCCCCTGCATCAGCAGAAGTATATATCTGAGTACCGGAGCAGGCATAAAAGGTATTGGCATCTCCCGGCTTTTTTTCCAGGTCATAAATTATCGCACTGCTGAATACTCTTGTCCAGGTTGCCCCGGCATCTATGGTGCGGTAAATACCAGCGTTGGTAGCGGCCATAATAATACTGGTATTTGAGGCATGCATAATCAGCTTGAAGATGACGACACTTTGACCATCGGTAAAACTTAAACCTGTTGCATTCCAGGTGGTTCCACCATCGGTGGTTTTGAAAACGCCCAAAGAAGGGGTGTCAAATCCATCACAATCGCCAGTAGCAAGATACATGGTATCTGGATTGGTGGGGTGGATAACCAAATCGCTGGTACCAATTCGACTCAAGTTTCCAGTCAGGGTAGCCCAGGAAGTACCACCATTGCTGGTTTTCCATAAGCCTCCACCTGCAGTGCAGGCAAAAAAAGTATTGGCATTACTTGGATGAAAAGCAACCCGATTGATGCGGCCTACCCCTCCGTATCCACCAGAAGATGAATTGGGGCCTAAGCTGGTCCAACTGGAGCCACCTGATTGCTGAACGCCCTTTAAGCCGGAGTTGTATTTGCCCATTTCTATTTGACGCACATTTGCTGCAGGAAATGAACCGTCTTTATTGACCCGGTTTTTCCAATAGTATTCCCATCTTTTGTATTGTTTGAATCCTGATCCTTTTGCCGTTCCTGCTTTTTGAAAATAAGTCTCGGCATTTTTCTTGATCGTACCTAAATTGCCTTTAGGATTTAAAAAATCGTTTCCCCAGGGTTGCGCCCTGAGAAATATTGGCGAAAAAAGAAATAGAATTTGAACCGTAGTTCGAAGGAGAGAAAGGGGTGCATTGAATGGTTTCATTTTGCAAAGTTTGTTAGTAGTTGCGGTAATTCGGTGAGTATGATCCACAGACTAAAAACAAATTAATTGCAAGTATTCTACTGAATAATGCATGACTTGATGCTTCAAAACACCTGGTTTTGATAGCATACATAATGAGGAGTAAGTGAAATGAAAGTTTGCGAATTAGAGGAACTAGTGCTTCGCTGTTTATATCAACAAATGTAAACAAAATCTTATTCAAAGATCAAGTTATCGTGCTGTTATTTTTCATTTTTCCATAAAAACAAAGGCACCAAAAAATGGGGAAAGCGCATAAGTAACTCATATACCCACATTTGGAGCCAGTTTTCCCAGAAATCAAAACTGAAATAACTCCATACTCTGGCGAAGGAAGTGAGCAGACCCCAGCAGACCAAATAGGCAAAAATAGTGTTCTTGAATCGAACTGGCCAGACTACCCCCAATGCGGCCAATACATCCAAACTACCGATTACAAAGAGGAAATTCCGGGCGGCAGCTTCTCCGATGTTTAGTGACCGCATGGTCATTTCTACAAAAGTACCAGGTACAGCGTAATACCCCAGCGCGTACAACCCGTGCCCCAAAAAAGTAGCGGAAATGGCAAACCTGGATGCATAGCGAATCCAGAAATCAGGAATCGATCTGCTGCTGATGGCAGCCAGTAGCAAGGGCGTAATCCATTGCAAGGTGTACTCCAACAATTGCCCAAGCTGCCAACTGTATTCCTTCCAGTTCAAAATAGCCAAAAGAAAAAGTACGGCTCCTGAAATACACAGCATCACCCTCGCCAATCTCGGAACCCATTTAATCCCTACGGCTGCGGCGGCACTCAATCCAAAAAAACACCCCATTCCGCGAATAAAAAGCTGAATCCGTTCATCGTAAATGGGGTTGCTTACGTAATCCGACCAGCTGAGCCCAAAAATGTTGGCCACAATATCCCGCATCCAATATTCATCCCACAACAATTCCCGATAAGGCGCGTCCCAAAAGAGGTGCTGCCATGCCCGACCCAATAACAAACCCGCAGCTGCAGTTTGCAAAAACTGAAAGGAAGAGGGGTTAAAACGGGCAATTCTGTTCAAAAACGACAGCATGACTTACAATTTTGGGGAAAGATACCATTTCACCTACTTTCCAATGCTTTTCACCGATTTTTTCCATAGTGCATCTGCATTAAGCCTAATGTTGTAACACAATAATCATCAAAGCATAAACCAACACCAATCATGAAAAAGATTTTGTTTGTAGCCCTGTTGTTTCTGGTCATGCAATCCTGCATCACCTCTTTGTACCCACTGTATACCGAAAACACCTTGGTGACCAAAAAAGAACTGGTTGCCACCTGGAAGGACAAAGAAGGCATGTATTGGAAATTTTACCAAACCGACAAATCCAAAAAGTACCACCTGCGTTGTCGTGCCAATAATTACTATGCGGAGTACGAAGTGGGTATGGTCAAAATTGAAGGCAATTACTTCCTGGACATCGTCATGCAAGAACAACCGATTAGTGACGAGGAAGCGGCAAGAATCAAGAAGGAAGAAGAGGCCCAAAAGAACGGAAAAAAAGGTGCTGAAAATTCCGATGTTGGCTTTTTGGCTTACAACATTCCTGGTCACAGTTTTTACAAACTTGGTTTCAAAGGAGAAAAAATTTATGTTTATCCTTTCAATGAAGATTACCTGAAAGAATTGTTCGAGCAGCGCAAGATTCGGATTAAGCATGAAAACACGGATTCTTCAACTACCGTACTGACTGCTTCTACCAAAGAACTGCAAGAATTCTTTCAGAAATACGGCAACGATGCCAAACTATTTGATAGCAATGAACCCAAAATTTTGAGTAAAGTAGTCAAAAAATGAAAAAAATGATCTCTGCCATAGTCCAAAATCAGGTATTTCAACACTTGTTGTTCTGGACTTTGGCAGGGTTCATCATTTTCCGCATTACTGCCTATAATGCCGAGCTTACACTCACCGATTTTTATTATACCCTGCTTTTTTTGATTCCCGCTTCCTGGGTCGTTTATTGGAACATTGCCTTGATTGAGCGGCTGTTGCCCAAACATCAGTACTGGAAACTTTTGCTGACCATTCTGCTAGTTTTAGTGACGGGAGTTGGTTGGTACTACCTGATTATGAACTACCTGGTGGACTCTATTTTCCCTGGTTATTACTTCATTTCCTATTATCAACCGGGTACAATCTTGGTTTTCCTTAGTGGTTTTTGGTTATTGAGTACATTATTGAATTTGTCCAAAGGCTGGTTTCGGGAGCAAGAGCAGAAACAACAAATTCAACTCCTGGAGAAACAAAAAACCCAAGCCGAACTGGATGCTTTAAAAGCCCAGCTCGATCCCCATTTTTTGTTCAACAACCTGAATAGTTTGTACAGTTTAGCATTGGAAAAAGACCCCAAAACACCCGAAGCCATCCTCAAGCTTTCCGAAAACCTCCGCTATGTGCTGTACGAAGGCGGTGCACCAGAGGTTGAACTAAAACAAGACCTTCAGCACTTGCTCAATTATTTTCAGTTGCAAAAATGGCGCTTTGGAGAAGAAATGCAATTGGATCTGGACATTCAGGTTGGCGAGAATTCTTGTCAAATTGCCCCTCTCCTACTCTTGACTTTGGTGGAAAACAGTTTCAAGCACGTTGGCCGCAATCGAAGTGGACAATACGCTATCAAAGGAAAAATTCGCTTGCAGGAAGAGAAATTGAGTTTTTCCCTCCAAAATACCATCAACCAGCCTGTTGAAGTTGTAAAACCTCATACGAACAGCGGTATTGGCTTGGTAAATTTGCAAAAAAGGTTGGAGATTTTGTACCCAGAGCGCTACTACTTCAATACCCTGAGTACCAGCGATGAATTCATAGCCAAACTGGAGTTGCGCTTGAAACTTTGATCGACAAGAAATACATTCCCATCGATCAAGAGCTTCAATGGCTAATTCGATTTTAGCGCCCTTCGAAGATCAGCTTCGTTGCGGATTTCACGGTCAAAGATTTTCACGTTCAATTTAACGCCTTTTTTGGGATTAGAATCCGCCCATTCGGCTTGGGTTTTCACAATGGCCAACTTTCCTTCAGGGGTCATTAGCCAGAGCAAGTACTCTTTTTTAGAATCAAAATAGACGGTACTGCCGCGGCCTGTATGCAATTGGTACACCGATCCACCAGATTTATCGGTCAAATAAGCCGTTTGATTGGGGTATTTGTTGCCATTTTGGTCCTCGATGGTTCGGATGCGGAAACTGTTGGAAGCCAACGGAGCTGGGCGGTCACAGTTCCAGATGCCAAATGCGTTGATGTCAAAAATATGGTGCACTTTGCGGGCAATGGAGAGGTTACTCTTTCCAGCCTGACTGTCTGTTTCAATTTTATAGCGTTCTTCGAGGGCTTTGATATTTTGGTTGCTGCGCTTTTCCCACTCGGCAAATTCCAATTGATACCTGGCCAGTGCTTCGTCGTATCTCTTTAGTGCATTTTCAAATTCCTTGCCAATGATGACAGGTTGTACCAACAAGCGCAATTGCTGGCTATCGTCAATCAGGGTCAACTCGTATTCTACTTCGCTCAGTCGTTTCAGTCCCGCTGATTTCCATTCCAGATTTAACAAAGCCGGATCAAAGCTGGGGCAATTGGGCAAAACCTGCCAAATCGATCCTTTTTGCAAACTGGCAACGGCTTCCTCCGAACCGGGTTCAACCGGAATCTCGCCACTCCGCAAATCCATGTTGAATGAAATGGCTTTGCCATCTGGCTTAATGGGCTTGGCCGGAGGCAGAGGTGCAGGGTCGGCTGCCAAAATCGCGGATTTTTTAGCTTCAAATTGTTGTTCAGTATTCGAGATTGGATCAAGCTGCATTGCTTCATCAAACACCATGCTGCTGCTGCCCCGAAACTCCCAATTGCGCGCGAGGGTATCGAGGTGGTATACTTTAAAGGTAGGCCAAGAGCCATCGGCTTGGGGCACTACATTGGATTGCAATTCAATGCGGATCTTCTTGCCCGGAGCCATGCCCACGGGTTGACCATTTTGAGTAGCGATGATTTCGATCATACCTGCCGATTGCAGGTAATGCCGCATGCCTGCTGAATCGTAGGTCATCGGAACGCCTGCCATAAAGAAATCGACGGCGTCGTGCATTTCCCGGTAAAAAACGTCTACTTCTCCTGCCTGGATCAGTTGACCCCGGTCGTTTTGGAAAGCAGTACGAGGAATCACCAGGCGGGTACCTTCATTGAGATCAACACTGGCGCCCAGGGCAACATCAATGGAAATTTTCTTGCCTTGAGGCTTGACTTTTGCCAGAGGAGGGTTGACAAAAGGCTTTTGGGCAAAATAGGCATCGGCTACAGCGAGTGATTGCGCTGGAGTAGGCAGGTCATCGAGGGAACGTACAATCAGGAGCAACGCCACCGCTGCTGCTGCCGCAAGGGATGAACCCATGACAATCCAGCGGCGCATGCGGCTGTTGGATTGTCCTTCGCGTGGCGAAATGAATGCTCGAATCTGCCCACCCTCCTGAGTTGATTCGGTGTTCTGGTAGCCGGCTAGTAGGGCATCAAAGTCCTTGAACTTGTTGATGTCTGCTGTGTCCGGCTCCGGAACGTTGCGTTTGATGTTGTAATTGTTCCCCATAGTTAGTAACCTGGTTTTGGATCACAGTTACTCAGAGAGCTGTCATTGTAGCAAAAAAAATGATTTCCTTACTGAATGCTACCCTCCTGATAATTTGCGTTTAAGGCGTTCCAAAATTCGATGTACTTTAACCTTCGCATTGTTCTCGGTGATGCCTTGAATCTCGGCAATTTCCTTGAACGATCGTTGCTCAAAAAAGCGCATTTCAATCAGTTGCATGTCGTCTTCTTTCAGGTTGTCTAGTGCACCCAACATTTTGCGGCGCAGCGCTTCCATTTCTTCGGGATCTGATCCAATTTCATCAATCAGATCGTGCAGTTGCAGGTCGTTGACACTGACCACCCGGTTGCTCTGTTGTTGCCGAAAATGTTGACTTACCTCATTTGCGGCAATGCGAAACAGCCATGCCGAAAAGGGCACGCCCTGAAAAGTATAGGTGTTGATCTTTTGGAGTGCTTTGAGAAAAACTTGCGAAGACAGGTCGCCAGAGAGTTCCATATCGGTAGTACGTCGATAAATCTGTCGAAAAACGGACTCATAGTAACGTTCATATAACGGACGGAACAGTGCCGGGTTGCCCTGGGCTGCGCGAATTTCCTCCCACTCTTGTTGCATTGCAGACTCCGAAACAGTCTTAGTAGACCGATCCATCCATTCGTTTTTTGCAAGGGTACGACTAATTTGCAAATTTGAGAACATCTGGACTTTTTTTTCAGAGTTATTTTTTTCCTATATAATGCAGATTAGGAAAAAGGTTACACTTAATTTACAAATATTTTGAAAAATTCGTCATTTCTTCAACTCCAGCACCATCGCCATCCTCCCATTCACCTGCAAACTTTTTCCGAGGGTCAGTGTCTCCCCGGTTAGCACATTCAGTGCGTTGGTTCTTCCCTTGATTGCTTCAGCATAGTGGTTCAGATCAATCGTTTTGGCTTCGGTGTTTTTGTTCAGGATCACCAAAACCGTCTCGGAGTCGTTGTAGCGACAATAGGTGTAAATGCCATTGCTAGGGGCAAAATGTAAGGTTTTGCCATCGTGGATCACACTTTTTTGTTTGCGCCAGTTCAGCATTTTTTTCAAAAAAGACTGGATGCGTACTTGGTTGGGATTCAAGCCTTCGCCAGTAAATCCGCTGGCGGGATCACCAGCCCAACCGCCGGGGAAATCGCTGCGGATCAAGCCGTGATCGCCGGGTTTGGCGGTGTTTTGAAGTAAAACTTCGGTGCCATAGTAGAGCTGAGGAATGCCGCGGATGGTCAATAGGTAGGTCAGTGCCATTTGCAGCAAATCGACGTCTTCTTTCACTTGTGTGAAAAGGCGATCCATGTCGTGGTTTTCCCCAAAAACCATCAGGGCTTGCGGATTGGCGTACACAAAATCATTGGCCAACGCTTCGTAGAGTTTCACCAAGCCTTTGTCCCATGATTCCGGTTCGACAAGGGACTGGATCAAGGCTTGTTGAAGCGGAAAATCCATGGGGCTTTCGAGGCAGGAGACGTTGCCATCACTGTTCTTTTTGCCTTGTTGCCAGTATGAAGCAATCAGTGGGTTGGTACTCCACTCCTCCCCGACGATGCTGAAATTGGGATACTCGCGCATGATGGAGCAAGACCAGTCTTTCAAAAAAGATTTCGCAGAATACGGATAAGTATCCTGTCTGATCCCCCCCAAACCGAGCGTTTCGATCCACCAGATGCTGTTTTGGATCAGGAATTTGGCCAGATAGGGATTGTCCTGGTTCAGGTCGGGCATATCGGGTACAAACCAGCCTTTGACCATCAATTTTTTGTCAACTTCTGCGGCATACAAGTCTTCGTTGGTGGTACGGCGGTGATTGGTCATCTGAATGGAATCTGCATAATTGACCCAGTTTTTGAAGGGCAAATCCTTCATCCACCAGTACTGCACTCCTGAGTGGTTAACCACATCGTCTTTGATGAGCTTGATGCCTTTTTGACGGGCTTTGTCCGCCAATTCTTTATACTCAGCCAGGTTGCCAAAGCGGGGATCTACTTTATAGTAATCGGTGATCGCGTAGCCGTGGTACGACCATTTGGGCATGTTGTTTTCCAACAGTGGAGTTGGCCAAATGGCGGTAATGCCCAAATCAGCCAGGTAATCCAGGCTATTGATGATGCCTCGAATGTCACCACCGTGGCGGGCATAATCCGACTTGCGATCGATGGTTTTTTCCCTTAGTGTATCGCTGAAATCGTTAAGGGGGTCGCCATTGACAAAGCGATCAGGCGTAATCAAATAAATGACATCTTTGGAGGAAAAGCCCATTTGGTTTTGGGCGGCTTTATTGCGCGGCAGCAGGTTGTAAGTATAGGTTTGAGTAGCCTGTCCTGCTTTTTTGAAGTTGATCTTGAAACTACCCGCCTGGGTGCTGGCAGCAATCACCAGGTCTACAAAGAGGTAATTTTTGCTGTCCCCACTGTGCACGGCTTTGATGCTTACGCCGGGATAAGCGAGGCTTGGGGTGGTTTCTCCGATGTTTTTGCCGCTGATCATCAGTTGCAGTTCCTGATTTTTCATTCCTACCCACCAGTTCATGGGTTCGATTCGGTCAATTTGGGCAAAAAGGCACAGTGCCCACAGGGACAATACCCCACTGCACATCCATTTCAATCGTGACATTGCTAATCTGTTTAGATCCCATGAGGATGAGTCATGGGAGTAAGTTTCAGGCAGCAAAATAGTATAAATACAGAAAAAGCATCAAGAACGATTTGTCCTTGATGCTTTTTAACATAAAAAATAAAGCTGACGAGATTATTTCTCACTCAAGCTCATGCGGATTTTCTTTTCCAGATCGCTCACGGTCTCTTTGAAAAACGGATCGGTCTCCATCAAATCCTGGACGGTGCGGCAAGAATAAATCACGGTGCTGTGGTCCCGACCACCGAAAACTTCGCCGAGTGCCTTTAAGGAACGGTCGGTCATGTTTTTGGCCAGGTACATGCTGAGTTGGCGCGCAATAACGATGGATCGTTTGCGGGTTTTGCCGTTAAGGGTTTCTACGGGAACTTTGAAGTGATCCGCTACGAGTTTTTGGATGAACTCGACGGTGATTTCTTTATTGATTTCGGTCACAAAATTCCGCACCACTTCTTTAGCCAAATCGATGTCGATCTCGCGGCGATTAAGTGAAGACTGGGCGATCAAGCTGATCAATACGCCTTCCAGTTCGCGGATGTTGTTTTTGATGTTGTAGCAAATGAACTCGGTTACGTCCTGCGCGATTTCTACGCCCTCTTTCATCATCTTGTGTTCAAGGATGGCGATTCTTGTTTCAAGGTCGGGAGCTTGAACATCAGCAGAAAGGCCCCATTTGAAACGAGAAATCAGGCGTTCTTCCATATCCTGTAAATCTTTCGGAGGGCGGTCGGCTGTCAGGATAATTTGTTTGCCGTTTTGGTGCAGCTGGTTGAAAATGTGGAAAAAGATGTCTTGGGTCTTTTTCTTTCCTTCCAAAAACTGGATGTCATCCACAATCAACACATCGATGAGCTGGTAAAAAGTAACCACATCATTGATGGCATTGTTTTTGATGCCCGCGATGATCTGGTTGGTAAATTTTTCTGCAGAAACGTAAAGCACGGTTTTGGTAGGAAACTTTTCCAGAATCTCATTGCCGATTGCCTGCGCAAGGTGGGTTTTGCCCAAGCCAACGTTGCCAAAAATGACCAGCGGGTTGAAGGACGTTTGTCCAGGTTTGCGCGAAATAGCATAGCCAGCCGAACGCGCCAGACGGTTGCAATCGCCTTCGATGTAATTGTCGAAGCGATAGTTGGGGTTCAGTTGTGGATCTACCCGCATCTTTTTAATCCCTGGTATTACAAAGGGATTTTTGATGGAATCGGTGTCCACATTATTGTAGTAAGGAAGTTGCTCAGAAATAGAAAATGTACTACTGTTCGTTTGGGCTTTTTCAAAGCTTCCATTCGAAATAGCAATGTGTTTACGTTTCTCCTCTTCACGCGAGTCGTTCACCAAAATTTGGTATTCCAGGCGACCCTTATCACCCAGTTGACTGCGGATACTTGTTTTGAGTAGCGACACATAGTGCTCTTCCAACCATTCATAGAAGTACTTGTTGGGTACTTGAATGGTCAGCGCGTTTCCATCAAGCCTAATGGCTTTGATGGGCTCAAACCAAGTCCTGAATGCCTGCATGTTAACATTGTTGCGAATGTTTTGCAGACAGCTCTCCCACACTGTAGCATGATCTTTAACCATTCTCCAGAATCTTTCGCCAATAGCGTTATACAATAAATAGTCTCAATTTGTAATAGAGAGCGTATCAGTAAGTTAGTAAAAATGTATAGTTTGAGTAAATGCGTTAGCATTACATCTAGTTCAAACCGTTCCCTTCATCGGAGGAATACAAAGATGGAAAAAAGAATCGGTTTAGGAAAATCCGTTCGTCGACTTTTTTCTTTTTAGGAGGGCCAAAAAAGTGGAACTGCCTGTAAACCTTTGGGTCTGGGCGCAAATATTTTTTTTGGGCTTATACACATCTCGCTCTTTTCTTCCCGCTATTTTTTTGTTCAAAATTTTTTGTTGCTGACCGTAGCTTCATTTGGTATTTGTTGGATTAGTTTCCCAATTCTCTTTTCGTGTAATAGGCAGCATTCTCGGCTACTACAATGTCCAATGGCAGGTGTTGTACTCTAGGCAATTGTTTCTTAAAAATGAAATAATCGGTCAGATTTTTTATGGCCGAATACCCCTGATAGTTAGCGTTTTGATTGATCAAAAAATCAACTTTACCCATTTGTAAAAACTTCAGATTGTTGGGTATTAGATCGAAGCCCAGAATCCGCAGTTGATCAAACGGGTGGCCTTCCAGCGCCTCTACCAGTTTATAAGCCCTTGAGTTGCTCACAAAAACTGCTTTGATGTTTTTATACTGTTGGAAAAGATTATACAACTGCGCTTTCAAGAATTCTGGAGCATCAAATTCTTCTACATCCTGTCGATGAATTGGAAAATTGATGAGTTTATTTTGGCTAAAATAGTGGCGCAGCCCTCGTTCCTTATCCATCAAGTGCTTGGCGTTGGCGGTTTCTTTGTCCAAATTCAGCAGTAAAATTGCCCCAGGGCCATCCATGGCAAATTGCAACAATTTACCTGCAAGAACGCCACTTTGGTAGGAATCTTGTCCAATGTACGACATGACTTGTGGATGCTCGACGTCGGTATTGATGAGGATGGTCGGGATTTGTGCTTCGGCGCAATGATCCAAAATCAGCAGGGATTCCTTCAGGAAAATGGGGGGGAAAACCAGGGCATCGGGTTTCTGCGCGATTAATTCTAGTGCTTTGTTCTGGAAATCCTGGGGATTAAACAAGTCGAACATTTGCTCGCCCAGTACAACACCATAATGCTTCACCGCGCGTTGCGCCCTGCGCATTCCCAACAGCGGCTGATCCCAGTATGGATCGCTGTGCAATGCTGGCATCAACACGCCCATGGTCAAGATGCGATTGAATGCCAGGGTACTTGCAATTAAATTGGGTTCAAAATTAAGGTCTTGCATCACCTGCAATACTTTTTCCTTGACCTCCACAGAAACTCGCCCACGATCATGGATGACTCGATCAACCGTTCCCGTTGAAACCCCCGCTTGCGCCGCAATGTCTTTTATGGTTGTCCTTTTGTTCATCAACTAATTTGAAAAAAATTCAGAATATAATTTTAGGGTGTGCGCACACGCAAAGATAGAAAAAAGTCTGTTCGCGCAAACTTTAAAAATTTTTCACTGCGTGTGCGCACACACAATCAAAAAATAACCTACCTTTGCCTCAAGATGAGAAAATAGCGCTGAAGCGTACTATTTTGCCTCAACAACCACGAAATTGAACGTTCAAGTGAAAAACAATGCAGTAATTGGGATTGATATTGGCGGAACAGGTACCAAGTTGGCCATAATAGATTCGGCTGGTCAAATATTGGAGCGCAGCAGTTTTAACACCCAGGCTCAAAGAGGTGGCGAAAAGTTTATTGCGGCCATTACCAATTCAGTTTTGGAATTGCAGCAGCGGATGAGCGATACGCATACGATCATTGGTATTGGCATTGGCGCCCCTGCCTGCGACGAGCTTTCCGGAACAATTACAGGTGCGGCAAATCTGCCTTTTACGGAAACCCTTCCGGTTCGACAATTGGTCGAAGAGCAATGTGGACTGCCCACTCGGCTGGCCAACGATGCCAATGTTGCAGCCATCGGCGAAGGCCAATTTGGCGGAGCCAAAGGCATGAACAATTATGCATTGGTGACCTTGGGAACGGGCTTGGGTTCAGGGGTGATCGTGGATGGCAAAGTAGTGATTGGCAACCATGGACTGGCCAGTGAATTTGGGCATACGTTTGTGGTACGGGATGGTCGCAAATGTGGCTGTGGTCAAAACGGCTGCCTCGAAACCTATGTCTCCGCCACCGGAATCAAGCGCACGGTTTTTGAACTGATTTGCCAAACGACCTACGATAGCCCTTTGCGCAATTACAGCTTCCATCAGTTGAGTGCACGAGACATCACTCAGGCCGCTCAGGATGGCGACTTTTTGGCGCAGGAAGCTTTTCGGCTCACTGGAGAAATGTTGGGCTACAAAATCGCCGACCTCATTGTACTGTTTGACCCACAGGCTGTTTTTTTAGCGGGTGGCCTAGCCTTGGCCGGATCCCTGATTTTGGACCCCGCCAAGAAAAGCCTCGAAAAGCATACCATCGCGATGTTTAAAGGCAAATCGGAACTGAAGCTTTCTGAACTCGGCAGTGAAGACGCTGCCTTGTTGGGAGCAGCATCCTTGATTTATCGACGCTGAAAGTACTTACAATATTCAACCGTTAAAAAACCTGAAAAACCGTTCCATATGGACTTTCTTAAATACCAACTCAAGTCGGTAGAAAAAATCCCGACAAAAGTTTGGGCAGATGCCCGCGAAGGCTCAAAGCACGTAGCCCAAACCATTGCTTTGGCCATTCGTCAAAGGCAACAGGAAGGTGAAAACATTGTATTGGGCCTCGCTACTGGCTCCTCCCCTATCCAGGTGTACCAGGAATTGGTACGACTGCACAAAGAGGAAGGCTTGAGTTTCAAGAACGTAATTACCTTCAACCTCGATGAGTATTACCCAATGAAGCCGGATGCACAACAAAGTTATGTGCGTTTTATGCGCGAATACCTTTTTGACCACATCGACATCAAGAAAGAGAACATACATATCCCTGACGGTACGCTGCCCATTGATCAGGTGGAAGAATATTGCCGCCAGTACGACAAGCAAATAGAATTGCTGGGAGGCATCGATATTCAATTGCTGGGTATTGGCCGCACCGGACACATTGGTTTCAACGAACCGGGATCGTGGGACACTTCCGATACCCGCATGGTGCGGCTAGATGCCCTGACCCGCCGGGACGCCCTCAAAGACTTCCCCAATGAGGAAGATGTGCCTTACCGCGCCATGACCATGGGAATTCGGTCTATTCTCAAGGCCAAGTCCATTCACTTGTTGGCCTGGGGGCAGCACAAAGCCGAGGTGGTTAGAAAAGCAGTTGAAGATGAGATTACCCCTTCGGTACCTTCCTCTTTTTTGCAAAAACACCCCAACACCCGTTTTCATGTAGATTCTGGTGCAGCGGAAGAATTGACCAAGTACCAATCCCCCTGGTTGATTGGCATTTGCAACTGGGACGATGACCTGATTTGCAAAGCGGTCATTTGGCTGTCGCAAAAAGTAGGCAAGCCGATCCTTAAACTCACCAGTGAGGACTACAACGAACACGGCTTGAGTGATTTGACGCTGGAATATGCCGCAGCATACGAGATCAATATCAAGATTTTCAACCGTTTGCAGCATACCATCACCGGGTGGCCAGGTGGCAAGCCCAATGCCGATGACTCTACCCGTCCAGAACGTGCCAAACCGGCCAAGAAGCGGGTGATCATCTTTAGTCCACACCCAGATGACGACGTCATTTCGATGGGCGGAACTTTTTTGCGCCTCGTTGAGCAAGGACACGACGTACACGTAGCTTATCAAACTTCGGGCAACATTGCGGTACACGATTACGATGCCTTGCGTTTTGTGGAGTTTTTGCAGGAATACAATGAATCTGGGGCCAACAATGGCCACAAGGAAGATTTGGCCAAAAACTACAAGAAGATCCTGAAGTTTTTGCACAATAAGAAGTCGGACGAAATGGACATTGCCGAGTTGCGCTCTGTAAAAGGACTCATCCGTAGAGGTGAAGCCCGTGCCGGAGCTCGCTCTTGTGGTCTAGACGACGAACACATCCATTTCCTCGATTTGCCATTTTATGAAACAGGTCGCACCAGAAAAAATCCGGTTGGCGAAGATGATGTAAAGATCATCAACGAACTAATGGCCAAAATCAAACCGCATCAGGTGTTCGCAGCAGGCGACCTGGCCGATCCACACGGTACCCACCGGGTTTGTTTGGATGCGATCTTCATGTCTTTCGAAGCGCTGAAAGAAGAAGCATGGATGAAAGATTGCTGGTTGTGGTTGTACCGGGGTGCTTGGCACGAATGGTCTACCCACGAAATTGAAATGGCGGTGCCGATCAGTCCAGAGCAGTTGCTCAAAAAGCGCCGGGCCATCTTTATGCACCAGTCGCAAAAAGACCGTCCACCATTCCCTGGCAATGATGAACGGGAGTTTTGGCAACGCGCCGAAGACCGCAACCGGGATACGGCTCATATTTACCGCCAACTGGGTTTGGCAGAGTACGAAGCAATTGAAGCATTCCGCCGCTGGAAGTTTTAATGTCTGTATAGATCTCATTATAAGTAGGGACGTGATAAATCGCGTCTCTACTTAACCTATTTTAGACTACGCCCGAGCGATTTTTTTAAACCAGATTGCATGAAATATTTAATTGGCTTGTTGCTGATATTGTTCAGTTGGGGCTACATTCTTGCCCAATCTCTTCCCATTATCCCCCTCCCACAACAAATTACTGCCAAGTCAGGGCAATTTGTTGTGAGTAGTCAAACCAATATTCGTTTTGACTTGGGAAACGAGAACGTAGGCCTTGCCGCAAGCTATTTCAATCAATGGCTCAACAGTTACGCGGGATACAGCCTTGCATTTGGAAAAGCAGAGAAGAATACCATTATTCTGGAACTTAGCCCCAACGTGCAACTAGCGGAAGGTTACTCCCTCCAAATCACTCCAGATCAAATCAAAATCCAGGCCTGGCAGCCAGCCGGTTTGTTTTATGGCATTCAATCGTTGATTCAGTTGTTTCCGGTTAGGGCCACAGGGCAAAGCAGCTTACCCTGCGTTGACATCCAGGATCAGCCTGCTTTTGGTTACCGGGGCGTCATGCTGGATGTAGGCCGCTACTTCTTTGGGCCCGAACAGGTGAAATCCTTTATCGATATGTTGGCTCGGTACAAAATCAATCGCTTTCATTGGCACCTGACCGAAGATCAGGGCTGGCGCATCGAAATCAAAAAGTACCCTAAACTGCAAGAAATTTCCGCCTGGCGCAATGAAACCCTGGTTGGAAAACTAAGCAACGATGCCCCAAAAAAATTTGATGGGCAAAAGCATGGTGGTTTTTATACCCAGGAAGAGGTCAAGGACATTGTAGAATATGCCCGTCAGCGCTTCATTACGATTATTCCCGAGATTGAAATGCCGGGACATGCACAGGCTGCCATTGCTGCCTATCCCGAATTGGGATGTACAGATCAAAAATTGGGAGTAGCGACCTATTGGGGCGTTTCTAAAAATGTATTTTGCCCCAATGAAGCCACTTTCAAATTTTTGGAAGATGTTTTGAGTGAGGTAATCCCTTTGTTTCCCAGCCCGTACATCCACATTGGTGGAGATGAATGCCCCAAGGATCAATGGAAGACCAATGCGGTGGCGCAGGAGATCATCAAGCGGGAAAAACTCAAGGATGAGCATGAATTGCAAAGCTATTTCATCCGGCGTATTGAAAAATACTTGAACCAGCACGGCAAACAAATCATTGGTTGGGACGAGATTTTAGAGGGGGGCCTGGCTCCCAATGCTACGGTAATGTCTTGGCGGGGCACAGAAGGCGGCATCGAAGCCGCCAAGCAAAACCATACCGTCATCATGACGCCTACCTCTTATTGCTACATTGATTACTACCAGTCCTTGCATCCCGACGAACCCTTGGCCATTGGCGGATACTTACCCCTGAAAAAGGTATACAGTTACAACCCCATTCCGAAAGAACTGAATGCAGAACAGGCCAAATACATTCTGGGCGCCCAAGCCAACTTGTGGACGGAATACATCAAAGAACCCTCCAAATTGCAATACATGGCCAATCCCAGAGTACAGGCATTGGCCGAAGTGACCTGGTCTGGCGAAGCACAAAAGAACTTTCCAGATTTTGTGAATCGACTGCTTACGCACCAGCAAGTCTGGAAAAGAGAGGGCTACAATTTTGGAAACCACCTCTTTGATATTGACGTTCAAGCTGCCGCCGAAGGAAATGGGGTAAAAATAAACGCATCCAATCCGTCCCAACAAGGCACAATTCGGTATTCCAGCAATGGCTCCTCCCCTACTGTGACTAGCCCAGCTATTGGCAATAAACTTGACTTAAATCAAACTGGAACCTACGTGTTTCAATCCTTCCTGGACGGACAAGCGATTGGCCGTTCTGCCAAACTGGAACTCAACTTTCACCGTGCAGCGGGTAAAAAAATCACCTTGAGTACCCCTCCATCACCTCAGTACAGTGGATCAGGCAATGGATCCTTGATCAATGGCGTGGTTGGCAGCAACCTACGGTTCAATGATGCAGAATGGCTGGGATTTTCTGGAAAAGACTTGGTTGCGGTAATCGACCTAGGCAAAGCTACTGCGGTAAAAGCCGTTAAGCTGCGTTTTTTCAGTAGCGCGGGCCAATGGGTGTATGCGCCTAAAGCCGTGAAATTGAGCTGGAGCAACGATGAAAATCGTTTTGAAAAATCCCAAAGCAGCACCATCGCTGCGGGTAAAGACAACATTGTTGCACCAACCATAGCATTAAAAAAGGCCAAAGCGCGTTACCTCAAGCTAGAAATCAGCAATTTTGGGGAAATCCCAGCGGGCGCACCCGGTGCAGGAAATCGTTCCTGGCTCTTTGTTGATGAAATCATTGTGGAATAATCACTTGATTGATACCTGGAGAAGAAGGCTTTTTTCGTAGCCTTTTTATCGTCCACCCTCTTCTCCGGGCAACAATCCTTAATCATAGATCATGCACGGCATCACGAGCAAAACACTAGACGACGTTTACCGCGAATTGGAAAGCATTCAGGTAGACGACCATGCTTTTGGCACCATCGCCAATTTATTGGATGAATCCATCACCTTAACTTCCAAGATTTGTCCACGCAACAGCTACGCCATGAGCGCATTGGAAAAAATATGGAAGCAAAAACTCCAAAAAGCTGGTGAAATTGAAAAGCACCTCCCCTCTCATCTTACCGAATTGGATGAAGTGCGCAAGGGGCTGATGATGGAGATCTACTCGAATTTGTATTTTGGGATTTGATTTGGGGGCAGCTTCGCTGCTGTTTTATTCTACCACCTCAGTCACTTTAGAATCACCTAAGAAAATGCATTGACTTAGGTGACCCTTAGGTGTCTCAAGTGCCTAAGGTGGTGGAATAAAACAGCAGCGAAGCTGCCACGCATCACTTTTTCCAAATTTTAGCTACACTCCCACTTGCCCCCGCTTGTGCCCGCACCAGCAACAAACCTTCAGCTCCAGCAGGGATATTCAGCTCAAACTCATGTTCACCAGCACCCATTTGGCCCTGAAAAACTGTGGAGATTTTTTGACCCAACAGGTTGTACACCTCAATCTGGATTGGTAGCGCTTCTTCCAGGCTCAAATTGATTCGAGCACCATCCTGATAGATCGAGGGAACTTGCATTTTTAAATCTTTGGTTGACAAAGGATTCTTTGTAGAGGTTGCTACTCCTCTGGCTCGATCCCAGTAATCACTTTTTTGGGTACGTAGTCCTTCCCCACTTACTACTGGTGACTTGATGTCGATGTAGGAGTCTTTTTGCCAATCATACGTTGGCCATACGGTAATGCCTGTACCGTTGGGGTTTCCGGTGCGGGCAAAGTTGGTCCAGTAGTCCAGGAACGCTTTGGCTACAACTTTGTCGTTGTTGTTGTAGGAGGCACTTTTGCCGTAATTCGTGTCTTCTATGGTTTGAAACAAATAAGGCAATTCCAGGCCATGAGTGCTGCCATAAAAACTGCCCAACCCAGCCTGAGCGTGGGAAAAGAAGTAACGCCATACGGGTTCCGTTTGTGCCAAATCCATACCACGTGCCAGCCGACGCGCAGGAGCGGTAAACTGGGCATCGGTCAGGGCTTGAATGTACGATTGTCTGGCTTGGGCATTGGTTGTTCCTGGCGGGTAAAGACTCAATCCTTCTGCTTCGTATGCGTTGGGCACATAAGAGGCAAATAAGGTACGGACCTGAGCAGGCGTAACCACCAATGGGCTAAAGGCCGCCATTTCATCAGCATTGGAACCCATCAATACAGGCATTCGGTTGTGTTGTCCCGTTACAATGGTGAGCGCAGGGTCTTTGGGCAGCACAATTCCGTCTACTACTGGCCCCCAGCCCAGGCTCACCTTGCCCCCAGCCAAAGGATTGTCCAGAACGGAAATGATTTTATCAACAGGCAGCGCATTCAAGCAAGCCAATTGTTGCTCCAAAGTGCCCGTGGTGCAACCCATCGAAGTGGCAAAGGATTTTCCATTTGATTCGGCGAGCGCATAAGGGCTAGCCACTGGAGAACCACTTTGAATCCCCGCTCGGTGAAACAAACCTTTGGCAGAAGGAACTGCGAGTAACACCGAAGTATTTACGGCCCCAGCTGATTCTCCAAAAACCATGACGTTGTTGGGATCTCCACCAAATGCGGCAATATTGCTTTTGACCCACTCCAGCGCGAGGATTTGATCCATGGTACCGTAATTTCCCGAGGTTTTGCTTGCACCCTTGGCAAGCGCAGGATGTGCCAAAAAGCCCAATGGCCCCAGGCGGTAGTTGATGGTCACTACTACGACATCTTTGCGCGAAGCGATGTATTTTCCGGTGTACAGCAAAGCGCCATTGACGCTTTCGGTGGCCGAACCCTGCTGATTGCCTCCACCGTGGATGAAAAACATCACGGGGCGAGATCCCGTCAGGGCAGGAGTCCACACATTGAGGTAAAGGCAGTCTTCCACCCCTTCGGTGACGGAAGTGTCTGGTTTGGTGGATTCAAAATTCTTTTGAGGGCATTTTGGCGCAAAAGTCGTGGCCATACGGGTGACCGTCCAGGGGCTGGGAGGTTGGGGAGCATTCCAACGCAAATTTCCAACGGGTGGCTTGGCGTAGGGAATGCCTTTGAAACTGAGGATTCCCTCCTCAGTTCCCCCTTGAATGGGGCCGAAAGAGGTGTTGACTGAGGTTTGAGCAGTAAGGAGCAAACTCCAGGTGATCAAAAATAGGAAGAGTGGAAAATTCTTGTGCATAGGTTTGGGTTTTGGCAACTTTGACCATCCATGCACAAGAAAGTTTAATCTGGAAGAAGTTACTATTAATATTTTTTGACAAACTTTGTCGTCAACACGTAAGTTTCTTATCGTCTTAATTGTAATACTCTTCTTGATTATCAATCATTTCCGTTGATTTAGAATGAGCTGTGAAAATAAATCATCGGGTCGAACAATCCCCTATTTGAATTTGAAATCAGTTTTTGGGATTTTGAATACGGCTAAGTTGACAAGTGGTTTTATAGCTGTGCCGAGGATCGGAGCTGCTCCAAAAACTGGAACCATCCGCTTTGAAATAGGCGAAGCCCAACTGAAGAGACATCTTGTCTTCGCTCCAATTCCCGGATTCAATCAGGTTGATGCAAAAATTGGGTTGCAGACGTGTTTTTTCCTCTTCAGCCCGAAAGCCCATTTTCAACTGGTGAAAATCCTCTTTTCCCACTGAGCCCGAAAGGAGGTAATCTTCTATCCCCAATCGGCTTTTCACTTGGGCTTTGCCTTCAAACATACGCTTTTCAGAAGTCGAGCCCAAGCCCCCCCGGGTTCGCCGACGGTGTGATCTTGAGGCTTTTTTTCTCCGGTCTGCATCGCTGAGGGGGACAAAAACTTCCAAGACCATGGATTTTTCAATCCCGTCTGGATCTTTGAATTTTCCTTGCCAGCTACCAACCAACAATTTGGCGTTTTTATCGCGATTGTAGGCCCAAGGTCTGACCTGGTAATCCCGCCAATAGCTGTATTGATAATCGCATTCATACATGCCCCAACTGAGCAAAATGGCTACCAGAAGGTACGGCAAGCAACCAATTAGTTTGTTTTTATTCGATGCCATAGTTGTACATTTTCAAAGGATTAAAATTGGAGTGGCGCACCTACCACTTTCATATCGTGTGCCAAAAATGGATCTGTTCCGGCTGGTAAAGTTACATTTCCACCAATAGACCTGAAAAAGTCTTCCATTTTTCCCGCAGGGGTAAAGAAAAAAAGCAATTTACCGGTATCGGATAGCTGGGCAAAAGTGTGGGGTACTGTTCTGGGTAAAAAAATCATATCGCCTTTGAGCAATTCAAATTTTTCCTTGCCACATTGAAACAGGTAGCGCCCTTCTGAAACGTAAAACACCTCATCCTGATGGGGGTGAATGTGCAGAGGTGGTCCTCCTTTGGTGACCCCCTTGTATTCAAAAATGGACAGTTCATTGCCGGTATCTTTTCCCGATACTTTGATGTCATTGGCATTGACCCCATCAATGAGGGTGGTTTCTTTGAAGCGTCCTTTATTTGCCCTGACCACAAAACCTTTGCTGGGTAGATCGATCAAGGTATGTTGATCCGTAGCAGAAATGGAGGGGCCGTAGTTTTGAATGGAACAGTCTTTACCAAGTTTCTCGTACTGTGCCTTACTCGCCTTACCATCCCACTTGGTCAATTGCAGAAAAAACTCTTCCATTTTTCCCGCAGGCTGTAAAAAGTAAAACAATTGACCCCGATCTGAAATTTGTACCCAGGTATGCGGGATGGTGCGGGGTAAAAAGATCAAGTCGCCGTTCTTCAATAAGGTCTTTTCATCCCCAACTTGAAAGACATACTCCCCTTCCAATACGAAGAATACCTCGTCCTGAAACTGGTGGGCATGGTAACTGGGACCAACTTTTTCCACCCCTACGTACTCGAAAGTGGACAATTTGCCCTTGGTGTCTTTAGAAGACAATTTTAGGTCGTTGGGATTGATACCGTGAAAAGGCGTTGGCTGATTAAAGCGACTGGCTTTGGCCCTGACCACCAGCGCTTTCCCAGGGGAGCTATTCACAAAGGCTTCATTGGCAAAAGCAAAGGCAGGGAAGGAGACCAGCGTTGTATACACAAAATTGCGTCGGTTCATTGTAGTTGCATTTAAAATTGGAACTTAACCTAACCGTTAAGTATGTTCCAAAACTACACGTAAGCAAGCGAGTGCTCAAGTCCCGCTCGATAAACTACATTTTTTATCGCTAAACGACAGCATAAGCGAGCCGGGTTGGCTACATTTGGGGAAAAGAAGCAATAGGATGTCCAAGCACACTTGTATAATTGTAGACGACGACACGGTAGATTTGCTGATGAACGTTTCGATGGTACGCAAAGTATCTTTTTTGGATTTGGCTGGTACTTTTTCTTCTGGCCTTGATGCAGCTCATTTTTTGCAGACAAATAAAATTGAAGTGCTTTTTTTAGACATCGACATGCCGGAGCAATCGGGACTGGAACTGTGGAGCTTGTTGGATCCTAAGCCCATTTGTATTTTCATTACGGCGCATGCGGAGTACGCGCTGGACAGTTATGAAAGCGCAGCTTTTGATTTTTTGGTCAAGCCATTGAAAGCCGACCGATTCGACAAGTCCATGTCCCGATTGCAGGATCATTTCACGCTCAGGGAAAAATCCGGCCTCTTTGATCAGTTTTTGGGTACGGATAGTTTTTTCATCAAAGAAGGCCATGAGCAACAACGCATCAGCTTTAAAGATGTACTCTATCTGGAGGCATTGGGTGATTATACCAAGATTGTGACCACCCAAAAAAACCATTGCGTACTGTCTACGTTGGGCTCAATGCTGTCGATGCCTGAGTTTGGCAATTTTACCCGTATTCACCGCAGCTACGCCATCCAGCGTTTTTTTGTAGAAAAAATGACCGCTACTGAAATCGTAGTTAGGGGCATTTCGTTGCCCATTGGCAGAAAATACAAACACAATCTTTCGCTGCAATGATGCAATCTATGTTTCGAAAACAGCTCTATCTGGTTTTGTTGATGTTCACATGTATTCTGGTGCAATCCCCCGGACAAACTGCCATTGATTCGCTCAAACGCCTGCTGCCCCAGACCAGGGAAGACACAGCTAGAACCAGGTTGTACAAAAGCATTGTGGAAGCCTTATCCAATGATCCGAAGCAGGCATTGTATTATGCCAATCTTGGTTTGAAACATGTAATAAAGATGCACTGGCCCAAAGGAGTGGCGGTCTTCAATGGAATTTTTGGCAGAATTTACACAGACCTAGGGGAATACGCCAAAGCAAAGCGCTATTTGACGATCGAACTTGAGATCCATCAACGAAATCAGGATCAAATCAATATTGCCAACTCTTACAATTCATTTGGCACACTTTATCTGCGACAAGGACAGCATACCCAGGCCTTGAATGAATACCTACAAGCATTGAAGGTGGCGGAATCAGCAGCAGTTAATGCTTTAATTCCCAACGTGTTGGAAAATATTTCCGTGGTTTATTTTGATCAAGAGCATTATGACAAGGCTTTCCATTACTCCAAACAGGCGTTGAAAAAGTACCAAATGCTAGGAGATACCATGGGCATGGCCAAATCTTTGTCCGGTATGGCCAATAATTATCACCTAACGAAAGACACTATAAAAGCCATACAGTACTATCAAAAAGCACTGGACTTGTACCAGCAGATTGAAGCTCCTGTAAAAATGGCCGAAGTATACCAAAACCAGGCGCTGTTGATCAAACAATTGCCTAACAAGCTTCAGCTCCAGCTCAAAGCCCAGGCCATTTGGGATCAAACTTTTCCTGCCCATCAATTGTCGATCGTCAATTTGGGGAACATCGGTTGGTCGTTTTTGGAAAGTGCCAAACAGAATCCACGAACCCAAAAAGCAGCCCTGGATAAGGCCACTTTTTATTACCAGCGCGCAATAGGATTGGCAGATTCGGCGCAAGACCTGGGCAATCAGCACCTTTTATTGGGGCTACACGCTGAATTGGAAGCAGCCAAAGGCAACTATAAAATTGCCTACCAGGCCATGTACCAATATCACGAACTATACGATTCGATTTACTCCCAAGAAACCAAAAACAAGCTTGCCGAAGCCGAAAGCAATTACTTCATAGATCAAAAAAATACAGAAATTGCCATTCAACGGCTCACGATTGGCAACCAGCGCAAAATTCAATGGGCATTTGGACTGGGCAGTTTATTTCTATTGGTAATCGCCTTTTTGTTTTATCGTTTGAGTCAAAATCGGCGCAAATCCAACCAGCAATTGCAGCAGCTCAATCTATCACTGGATCAGGCCAATCGCCAAAAAGCACAGTTGTTGGCGGTGTTGAGTCATGACTTGCGGCATCCCTTGAGCAATTTGATTGCCTTGCTACACTTGCAAAAAAATGCTCCCGACTTGTTGACGCCCGAGTTGGCGCAGCAAAACCAGGCCAACATTACGGCCAATACCGAAATCTTGTTGGAGAACCTTGAAAACATGCTGCTCTGGAGCAAGGAACAAATGAATCAAGCAGGGATAGAAAAACAAACGGTGTTGGTAAAAGACCTTTTTCAGCGCTTGCATGCCACCTTTGCGGTACAAAATCAGTTTGAATTGGTTTTTGATTGTCCTACAGGTTTTTCTATTCATACCGATCCCAACTACCTTTGGATCATTCTGCAAAACCTGAGTTCCAACTCTAGTAAAGCGCTCCAGAAGGTTCAAAATGGGAAAATCACTTGGCGGGCATGGAATCAAGATGCCAAAAACTACTTGAGCATAGAAGACAATGGGGCCGGGTTTCCGGTAGCTGTGCTTCAAGGGTTCAATCAGACAAAAAACGAAATGATGCTGAGTGGTTTTGGGTTACAAGTGGTACAGGATTTTGCCCAAAAACTCGACATTGACTTGCATTTTGAGAATAGTCCATCAGGCGGAGCCAGGGTTTTGCTCATTTTGTAAAATTACATCTGTTAATCAGTCGTTAATTGTATTCGGGATGGGAGACAATTCTAAAAGACTTGCCAATTTTGTGTACCAAACAGTTAGTATGACGCAACTTAAACCAATGAAAACAGGATTTACGCTATTTATCGGATTATTGCTGCTGCCTTGGTGGTTGTTTGCTACTACTGGATACAGCATCAAAGTCAGCATTGAAGGCTACAGCGAGAAGAAAATCACCCTGGCTTATTATTTTGGAAATCAAAAATATGTCAAGGATACAGCCAGTAGAGGTGCAGACGGACTGTTTGTGTTTAAAGGAGCCACACCCTTGCAATCAGGAATTTATTCCATCGTGTTGGAGCCCGAACAAATTGGCTTGGACATCCTGGTTTCTGAAAAAGAGCAACAGTTCTCCATTCAGACGAAAGTGGTAGATCCCTTTCAAAATCTACGCTTCACGGGTTCTCTGGAAAATGACTTGTTTCAAAAGTACATCCGCTTTGTCAGCGAGCAAAACCCCATTTCGGATACCTTGAGGGCGCAATACAAACGCAGCCCCGAAGGGCAACAAAAGGAAAAATTCAAACATTTACTGCAAAAAGCAGATTCGACTCAATTGTTGTACGTACAAAATTTCATCCGCGAAAACAAAGGCACTTACGCAGCCCTGGTGATCAAAGCCACCTTGCCCATTCGGTACCCCTCATTCACGGGGACAAGTGATGAAAAAATGATAAAAACCTGGTTGTATGCCCGCAAGCACTGCTTCGACAATATTCCGATTCAGGATTTTCGTTTGCTGCGCACGCCGCATTACTTTCAAGCCATCACTACTTATGTGGATGACCTGCTTTTTCAGCATCCCGATTCTCTGAAAGTGGGCATTGATTACATTTTGAACCAATTGAGGCCCAATAAAGAAGCATTTGAATACTACGCGGTACATTTTTTACGTCAATACCTTCAACCCAAAGTAATGGGCATGGATGCGGTATTTGTACACATGGTGGAGCAATATTTGCAAACGGGTCAAGTAAAACTTAATAGTGCCGACCAGCAAGCCAAAATTGTGCAAATGGCACAAAAATTGAAGCCTTTACTGATTGGTAAACTTTCGCCCAATATTCCACTCATGGATCGTCAAGGGAAAAAGTTTAACTTGCACGATCTTGATGCAGAATATACCCTGCTCATCATTTGGGCTTACGATTGTGGGCATTGCAAGCATTCGGCGCCGTTTTGGAAATCCTTTTACGATCAATACAAGGACAAAGGCGTAAAATTGGTTGCGCTTTGCTACGTTCCTGAAAGTGAGATTCCAGCTTGCTGGAAATACGTGGATGACAATGGTTTAGGAGCCTGGCTACACGCTTATGATCCGCTTTTGAGGTTTGCAAAACCCTACAATGTAGAAACCACGCCGCAGGTGTATTTGATGGATCGCAACAAGGTCATCATTGGCAAGCAAATTGTAGCCGAACAGATGGAGGATGTGGTTGGAAAAATCATTGAGTTGCAAAAAAAAGGAAAAATTTAGGACAACTACCCCCTAAGGGGCGATAAAAAAATAAATGTTCAAAAAGCAATAACTGATTGACAACATGAAACAATATTTTTTTTCTCTGTTGATGCTTTTGGCTGTGGGCGGAATGGCTCAAACGGCTAAGAATGCTTACCAAATCCGGGTAAAAGTAGATGGTTTTACCGAGAAGCAATTGTTCTTGGGTTACTACATGGGCGACAAGCAGTACGTCATGGACACGGCTGAAGTCGATGCCAAAGGAGAATTTGTATTCAGTGGCCCCGAAGCGCTGAAGGCGGGCATGTACATAGTGGTTTTGCCCCCCAACAATGATTTTTTCCAGATTTTAGTGTCCGACAAAGAACAAGCTTTTTTGGTGCGAACCACCAAGGATAAACCTGGAGAGAATACCAAGTTTGAAGGCAGCAAAGAAAATGCCCTGTTTTATGATTACGTGAATTACCTCAATGCCAAGCGCCCTGAAGCAGAAGCGTTGTCAAAAGAAATCGAAGCGGCCAAGGACAATCCTACGGTAAAAGATGCTGCGCAAAAGAAGATGGAAAAGCTAAATGCAGATGTAGAAAAATACCAGACCGATTACGTCAAAAAATTCAACGGCTCTTTCGCTGCTGCGATCATCCGGGCGAATATGAGCCTGGATACCCCTAAAAGCTTTGACAATTTGCCGGAAGAAGAAAAAAACCGCCAATTGTGGATGTGGACGCGCCAGCACTTTTTTGACAACATGAACCTCGGAGACAACCGCTTGCTGCGGACGCCTTTCTTGTTTCAACGCCTCGATTATTTTGTCAACAAGCTTTGCGTACAGCATCCTGATTCCATTGCCATCGCCATCGATACCGTTTTGGAACGTTTGCGCCCGGCAGAAGAGTCTTTTAAGTTTTACTTGATCCATTTTTTGAACAGTTACGCAGCCTCCAAATTTGTAGGTATGGATGCAGTTTATGTGCACATGTCTGAAAAATACTACGCCACCGGGCAAGCCAATTGGGCCAATCAGGATCAGGTTAAAAAGATTGTCGATAATGCCAAAAAACTCAAGCCTCTTTTGATCGGTAAAACCGCTCCTGACATTGTCCTGGAACGCAATGGCAACCGCACCATGCTGAGTCAACTCAAATCAGAGTTTACCTTGCTTTATTTTTGGCGCTACGATTGTGGCCACTGCAAAGAATCCATGCCAGCCATGAAGAAGTTTTTTGAGAAATTCAAAGACCGTGGCATTACCCTGGTGGCTATTTGTGTGAAACCCGCTCAGGATCAACCCGAATGCGTGAAATACATTCAAGAAAATGGCCTGACCGAGTGGTACAACGCAACCGATCCTACCGGGCGTTACTTTGTCCTGTACAACGTGGAGACCACCCCTCAGATGTACATCCTGGACTCCAAAAAGGAGATCATTTCCAAACAAGTTCCAGCAGAACAACTGGAAGAGGTAATGGATAAGATCATCGAAATGAACAAGAAAGACAAAGAAAAAGCTGGTAATAAATAGACTTTATGAAATTAAGCAAGATTGCCCGTTTTCCCAAAATGATGCTTTGGGCTTTCTGGATGGAAGGTGTCGAAACCAAACAAATGGTGAAAACATTTGTGAAGCACGGCAGGGGTAAAATCATTAAATCAAGTTCCAAAAACGGCCCCACTCCTGAGGAGTTGCAGCAGGCGCGGGAGCAACTCAAAGATTTACCCAAGTTTTTGCCTTTCTTTATGTGTATTGTAGTACCTGTACCCGGAATCACCGAAGGATACGCTGTATTGGCGGTTACCTTGGAATCCTGGTTGGGCCACAAAATCAGTTTGTTGCCTTCCCAAATTCGAGGCGTTTTTGTGAAAATGAAAGAAGAGGACAACGTAATTGAGGGTGAATTAGATCAAACGCTGGAAGCTGCGCTGATCGAAGAACTGGAAAAAGATAAAAATGAGCTCAATTGAGTTCTTTTTTCACCACATAAAATTCCACAACTTTAGGTTCAATGCGCACATTGGTCACTATGGTTGGTTGGCGGTTGACCATTACCGGAACGGTATTTCCGATTTGCTGAGAAGCATTGGACAAATCTACTTCAACTTCAAAATCATTTGAATTCAGCGCGTTGAATTGGCTCAAACCCACATTGCAAATCAGCCGCACCTGGCTTGGAAACAGGCGGTACTGTTGATTGGCATTTTTTACCTGAACCTTGACAAACAGGGTTTTCTCCGTAATTTGTTCTACTGGTACTTTGATGTTCACCGCATCCGGAAACAGGTGAAGTTCTGGAGAAGTTGCCTTTAATTTCAGTTGGCCTTCGTATTCATTTTTCAAATTTTTCAGGATTAATTTCTCAGTTGGCCATTCATAGATGGGTCTTACAACCGATTCTGGCCCTGAAACTTGAACGGTATCTGGCTCAAATTCGATGTTTCTGGAGAGGTAATGCCCTGATTGATACCCCAACTCAGTGATGGCTCGGATAGGAACCCATTTATCCAGGCTGGGTTCTAAATTTAAACGAAAATTACTGTGTGATAAATTGAAAAAAGTAAGTTTTTCAGCAGAAAGCCGATTGCGAATGTCGTTTAGCAAGCGCTTTTCATCCAGGCGAATGCTGCTCCGCTTTGAAAGATCATAGGTAAGGTGAATACGCGAATTGAGTAGGTAATCGTAAAAAATATTCCAACCCGACCCTTTGAGTTGGATGCTCATGTTGTTGGGTGGAGCCTTTCGAAAAGCCTGATTGGGGAGAATGATAAAATGAAGCTCAATTTTCTTGGTAGAGATGTATTCCTGAGACATTTTTACCCCAATCCAAAAAACGAGGGCTATTCCAATGCACAACATTAGAATAGCCCTTTCTTCCCGTACTCGGGGAATGAGCTTACTCTTGGGTAACCACCACTGGTTGTTTTTTACCTGCTCCATAAATTGAATCCGTCAAGTCCTTGGAAATGGCATTGCGCAATACGCGAATATACACCTTGGAGCCAACTTCCAGGGTTATGATGTCTTCTTCAATTTTGCTGATGCGGCCTAAAACTCCGCTATTGGTCACCACTTCATCGTTCTTGGCCAGGTTTTTGGCAAAACCGGTTTGTTCCTTCTGTTTTTTCTGCTGTGGGCGAATCATGAAAAAATACATGATCAAAAACATGGAACCGATGAACAACAGGTTGATGTAACCACCTCCTGCTGCTCCTGTTGCTGCTTGTAAAAGTAACATGATGCTTGTTTTTAGATTCAAAGTACTGAATCAAAGCCATTTTCGTGCAAAAAAAATGCGCTTCGGTGGCCTTGATTCAATGGATGAATTATTTACGCTTGATTGTTTTGACTTTTTCCTCTGCTGCTTTTTGTTGCTCTTTGATCATGTTTTCCATGCGCTCGCCAAAGCCACTCTTTTTCTTGGGCTTTTTGCGGTAGGCATCCATTCCGGCTTTGATTTTCTTTTCGTCGATCAGGAAATATTTGGTTGCCAGGGTCTGCCCAATGTTCAACAAGTTACTGAACAGCATATAGGCCGAAAGTCCTGATGCAGAGCTATTGAAGAAGCCCATGAACATCACCGGCATGATGTACTGCATGTACAACATCGATGGGTTGGCCGAAAAGTCCATGTTTTTGGAGTTGTACCAGGTATACAGCAAAGTAGACAAGACCCAAAGCAAGGCAAAAAGGCTGATGTGCTCTCCAAATCCGAATGGAATCTTGAATGGCAATTGGAAAAACTCGTCGTACGAAGACAAGTCAGTTGCCCACAAAAAATTGGCCTGGCGGAACTCAATGGAGGCCGGAAAGAAGCGATACAAAGCAAACCAGATCGGCAACTGCATCAGCATCGGGAAACATGCACCCAATGGGTTTACCCCAAATTCGCGGTACATCTTCATGGTTTCCATTTGTACTTTCTGTTGATCATCACCATGACGCTCCTTGAGTCGATCAATCTCCGGTTTCAGAGAGGTCATTTTCGACTGCGAGTAAATCATGCGGTAGGTCAACGGAAACAACAGCAGTTTCACCATCAAAGTCAACATCAAGATCACGATGCCCTTGCTGCTGAACAAGCTGGTCAGCACATTGAACAAAGGCCGGATTACCCAACGGTTGATGGTACCCATGATGTTTTGCCCGAAAGGAATGATGTCAGACATGCTGAATCCCAGATCGTACAAGCGATTGAACTCATTGGGGCCGATGTAAAAATGCATGGCCACCTTTTCCGATCCATCACCATTAAACGGGATTTGAATGTCGCTGCGCAACGCCTTCAGGTCTTCGCTGCCCTCCGGTAGGTTTTTGCTCTCAAATTTTGCGCGAACGAAGCCTTTTTCGGCGAGCAAAGCACTGTTGAAAAACTGATTCGTATTGGCTACCCACTGAATCGGCGCACCTTCAGCATCTTTGGCTGAATACTCCTTGGTTGGAGAGCAACGACTGGAATTCCCTTCGACTGGCTTAAAGTTGAGCGAAGAATATTGCCGTTCGTATTGTATCGACTTTTCTATCTTGTCCAGGTAATTGACCCATTTCAATACAATGGATTTGCTTTTTGGATCCAAAATCTGGTTCAGTCCTTCCAAATTCAGGTTGTAATCCAGCTTATAGGAATTTTGGGGCAAAGTATACGTTTGGGCAAAAAAGTGTCCATCTCCAGCATCGGCCTGAAAAGTGATGGAGTTGGCCGATTGCTTTTTGCTGAAATACAAATTCGCAGTATTGACGCCATTGCGGATTCCTTTTACGGGGAGTGTATATTCAAAACGGTTTTTGGGGTCGTCCAGAAGATGCAAAGGCACTTTACGGTCTTTGCGATCTTTGCCTTGTACCATTTTGAAGTGCTTTTTCAGGAGCACATCCTGTATGCGGCCACCTTTGTTGCTAAAGGTGATTTTGATGAGTTCATTCTCCAGTACGCTGGTTTCCTCTTTTCCGGTAGCAACTGCCGCGAATGGGCCAAATTGTCCTCCCAGCAATTTCGTCCGCAAAGAATCTGGTACTTCTGCTGCGGCCTCAATTCTTTTCGTCGCTTCTTGCTTCTTAACAATGGCCAATTTATCGCGGAGTTTTTCAACCATAGCGATAGAATCTTGAGCGCGCTTTTGCGCAGCCAATTGCGCCTTGGAGGGAGTTAGGAAATATTGCCAAGCCAAAAAAAGAACGAAAATCAGTGCTATCCCGATGATGTTATTTCTATCCATGTTTCAAACGTGCAGGTTACCAAAACCTTAAGAGAACTGTTTATCTCTGGTTTAAAAATGAGGTGCCAAAAAATCGCAGCAAAGGTAATTACTTTGTACCTGTATTTGCACAAATGATGGACAATTCTTCGTTTCCAGTCGATGAACGCGGCACTGTGCGTCTTTGTATCGCACCGTCCACCTACTTAGAGCCGCGATGGATCGTGTCTCTAAAGGCTAAAATTAAGTCTCTACAGGACGCTGGCCATATCCCGCACCTTCTTGTAAGGGTATACAGCCAAAGCCTGTTCCAAACAATCCATTGCCTGATTCAAGGCGGTGGTATTCAGCACATAGGCGATGCGAACTTCATCTATTCCCAAACCCGGGGTGGCATAAAATGCCTCACCAGGCGCCAACATAACGGTAGCGCCGTTGTATTCAAATTCTTCGAGCATCCATTGGCAGAAGTGATCCGCATTTTCAACAGGAAACTTGGCGAAGCAATAGAAAGCTCCACCTGGCTTGTAAGAAACCACTCCTTGCATTTTGCTCAGGCGCTCATAAACAAGATCCCGGCGGAGATGGTATTCCTCCCGAACATTATCCATGTATTCATCGTCCAACTCGCACAGGAATTCTGACAAAAATTGTCCGAATGCTGGCGGGCTCAAGCGCAGTTTACCGTAATTGCTTACTGCCACCATCACATCCTGATTGCGGGTAATGATTGTACCGATCCGAGCACCACAAGCGCTGAATTTTTTGGAAATCGAATCCAGCACAATGACGTTTTCTTCCATTTCTTCCAGGCGCAAAACCGAAAAGAACTCCTGGCCATCGTAACAGAAATCGCGGTATACCTCGTCAACAATCAGGTACAGATCGTATTGCTTGACCAGGAGAGCCAATTGTTCAATCAGCGCTCTGGGATAAAAAGCTCCGGTGGGATTGCTGGGATTGTTCAGAAAAATGGCCCGAGTCCGACTATTGATCACCCGCTCGAAATCCTGAATTTGCGGCATGGCAAAACCCGTTTCGAGGGTACTCGTTACAGGGCGGACTACCACATCGGCAATTTGGGCAAAACCATTGTAGTTGGCATAAAAAGGCTCTGGGATGATCACTTCATCGCCTTTGTCGAAACAGGCAAAAAAGAGCAGTTGATTGCCTTCAGAAGCGCCAGTGGTCACCATTACTTCTTCTTTGCTGACGTTGACGCCAAATTTCCCCATTGCTTTTGCAAATGCCGCTCGGGTACTCGCCCATCCCTCGGTTGGGCTGTATTCGAGCACTTTAATGTCCACCTCGCGCAAACGCGCCATGGCTGCCTCGGGAGTCGCGATATCCGGCTGACCAATATTGAGGTGAAATACGTGCCGCCCTTTGGCCTTGGCAAGTTCCGCAGAGCCTGCAAGCTTGCGGATGGGTGATAACGGGACATTCAAAGCCCGCTGCGAAATATTCGGCATTGCTTCGTTGGTTTGCTAGCAATAAAATTGAGGTAGGCAGAGCAGCAATAGTTGAGTTTCCTCAAAACCATTTCCCTCTTCTCTCTCAACTTTTTTCAATTCGATGGTTTGATTTTTCTGGTTGGGGCGGAAAATTAAAATTTTTACACGAGTGTAGTGAAGCAATTCCACATTTAATTACGATGGCAAAATCTCAAATTTAGAAATTTCAATGGGGGTTCCCCACATGGCACCTGACAAGAAATCTGATGATTTATGGGCTTCCACTTCTACGATCAGGCCATCTTTCATCAATTCAAAGGGCATATTGATGGGCAACCAATCGCCGCCTTTGTCGTCAACAATTCCCCAGATTCCGCCTTCTAGTTCAAGGTAAACAACCTTTCCTTTGATTTTTTTATTCCGCATGGTTAAGATTTGATGAGTTTTTCAATCATACTTTGCAAACGCTGAATCATCTGGTGTTGTTCCCCAATCATTTCTTTCAGTGATTTTATTTCTTCTTGCACAGAAAATTGATGGTGCTGGTAGGCAGGCAAGAAGGAGGAAATGCGGGTATGAACCTGCCAAATCTCCTTCACGTCATTCAAATGTAAAGGATAAGATTCATAAAAGCTATTGTCGGAAACCAACAACAACTGCTTGTCTACTTGTAAACCTTTCAAAATTCTTTTGATTACCACTGCGTTATCGGAAACGATCACATAGACATGGTTGTTTTTTAAATTTTGTGTCCAAACTGTAGGTTTGACAAAATTGGCAATTACTTTATCTCCCTCATTAAAAGTGGGTTGCATGCTGTCTCCAATCATTTCAAAGGAACGCTGTGTTCCTAGGTTAGACCGAAGTTCGGGGAAAGAATAAACCGGGAGCTTGCTGATGAATTCAGGGGTGTTGATCTCACGGGGGTACTCATATTGATGGTGAATCGAAACATGCAAAATTAGATCCTCATTTTGGGCATGCTGCGCAACCGTTAAAAAACTGCCCTCCTGCTCTTCTTTGGGACGAAGGAACATGTCCCCTTCTCCAGTATACAAAAACAAGGGATTGACCTGGTAAACTTCAACCGCACGACGCAGCAAATCGATGGTAACGTCTCGGCGACCTTTCAATATTTCGCTTAAACTTTGGGGCAAATATTCAAGGGCAATGGCAAACTGCCGACTGGATCGCACCCGATTGTCCTGTTTAAGTTGATGATGACATTGAATAAAGCGCTGAGTGACAATACTATTCATCAGGGGCAATTTAGCAGCTGATTGAAGAGAATCGCTGACCTAAACAAATGTACGCAATTAGTTGAAAAGTTGAGGTGTTGAGTCGTTGAAATGTTTCCATCCACGATTCAACTTTTCTCCACAATCAAATGCGCTGACGCGCCATTGGTTTGTTCTACCAAAACTTTTCGCTCCTGACGCAATTGCGTCAATAACTCGGCGGTGGCATGGCGAATATTGATCAACTCAAGATTTTTGACTGGGCTGGTTTCCAGAGAATCCTGAATGCGGTCAGCAAATTGAACCACTTTATCCCCCTGATCAAATACGCTGATGTAGAGTATCAAAGGTGTGTTTTGGATGAAGGTAACCTGCATGCGCAGATCTGAAATGACGTTAAAAATTTGGCTAAAATGCTGCTCGGTAACAAAGGAATAGTCTTTGTTGCTGATTTGCAAAAGCACCTGATTGGCTTCAATGGCCAATAATGGCGGGTAAGTAGTTACTTCTCTTTCGGAAATCAAAGTACCCTCGGCGGAAGGCTCCAAAAAAGAGCGAACATGCAATGGGATATGCTTGCGCTTAAGTGGCCCAACCGTTTTCAAGTGGATGATTTTTGCCCCGTAATAGGTCATCGCAATCGCTTCATCGTAAGACATTTCGGGCAACATGGTGGCCTCAGGAAAAAACCTCGGATCAGCACTGAATACTCCAGGGGCATCTTTCCAGATGGTCATGCTTTCTGCGCCAGCGCAAAAAGAGAAAATGGCCGCAGAGTAGTCGGAACCATCGCGACCCAGGGTGGTGGTAAAATTTTCCTGCGTTGCGCCAATAAAGCCCTGGGTGACCACAAATCCTCCCTTTTGGAGCAGGGGTTGGGCATTTTTTTGGAAACGTTCTTCCGTTTCTTGCCACTGCACCCAGGCTTCGCGGTACAGCTCATTGGTCAGGATTACATCGCGGGCATCCAGCCATTGAGTCGGCAAACCTTGATTGTTCAAATAGGCGCAAAGGATTTTGGTGGAAATCAACTCTCCTACCGACACGATTTGATCGTACATGTAATCAAAGTTGTCGTGGGGTTCTTCATCCAGTACCCATTCGATTTCCACAAAAGTATCATTGACCAGCGCGTATACTTCATCGTCTGAACTGAAAAGCTCATTCATGACCAGATAATGCTGAAGTTTGAGGGCTTCCAGCAAACTTGTCGCTTCGTTCGTCTGTGCTACATGGGCGTTCACCACTGCTTCCAGGGCGTTGGTGGTTTTGCCCATGGCCGACAAAACGATCAATAAGGTATCTTGTCGATAGTTTTGGAGTATCTCGGCAACGTTTCGAATCGCTTCGGCGTCTTTTACTGAGGCACCACCGAATTTAAACACTTTAGTACTTTGATCCATTATAAGTCTACTTGATATTAAACTGGCCTGATTGCTCAGGTATAAAATCATCGGCCAACAGGCCAAAATCAAAGCCACAAATATATGGATCGGATTAATAAAACCCTGAAACTCTTTTTGCTCTTTGGGTTAATTTTTATGCTGGGCGCTTTTAGCAATCGTTTTTTGGCCGATAAAATCACTGCCGATGATGTGCGCAGTGCCGCCAAAATTTTTGGATTGGAAATGACGCCAAGCGAAATTGACTCCCTCCTACCCGGCCTGGAAGACTCCCGAAATGCTTATTTGGCGCACCGAAAACTTACTCCAGGCAATGACCTCGGCCCTGCACTTTGGTTCAATCCGGTACTCCCAGGCATGAATATTCCTTCTGGCCCCGACAAAGTAAATTTTGGTAAAACTCCAAAGGTTACTTTGCCCAGTAACCGCGACGATTTGGCTTGGTACAGTGTACGCGAATTGGCCGAATTGATCAAAAGCAAACAAATCAGTTCTCTGGAATTGACGCGTTTTTTTCTGGATCGTTTGAAAAAATACGATCCAACCTTGCATTGTGTCATTACGCTCACCGAAGCGTTGGCCATTGAGCAAGCCCAACGCGCTGATGCCGAAATCAAAGCTGGAAAGTACCGTGGCTTGTTGCACGGCATTCCTTACGGGGCTAAAGACCTATTGGCTGCAAAAAAATACAAAACCACCTGGGGTTCGGTCCCTTATCAGGATCAGGTACTCGATTATGATGCTACGGTGATCAAAAAATTGGAAGCAGCAGGTGCGGTGCTTTGTGCCAAACTTACCATGGGCGAACTGGCCTGGGGAGATGTGTGGTTTGGTGAAATGACCCGCAATCCCTGGGATACCAAGAGTGGTTCCAGTGGATCTTCTGCCGGATCGGCCTCTTCTGTCTCCGCTGGGTTGTTGCCTTTTGCGATTGGCACCGAGACGCTGGGATCGATTGTTTCTCCCTCTACGGTATGTGGCACCACCGGATTACGCCCCACTTATGGCCGGGTGAGTCGGTATGGAGCAATGGCACTGAGCTGGTCAATGGACAAAATTGGCCCAATCTGCCGTACGGTAGAAGATTGTGCCATCGTATTTCAGGCCATTCAGGGTCCAGATCCAATGGATGTTTCGTTGATCCCAGCCGCTTTTCAATACGATGCCAATTTTGATCCTCGGACAATGAAGATTGGCTACCTCAAAAAGGATTTTGACCGCAGGTATCCTTTTCATGTTCAGGACAGCATTGCGCTTTCAAAGTTAAAGGAAATGGGATTCAACCTCGTGCCAATTGAACTCCCTGAATCGCCGAACCTGAGCATTATTTTAAATGCTGAAGCAGCTGCCGCATTTGATGAATTGACGCTCAGTGGCCGCGATGATTTGATGCGCCGTCAAATCCAGAATGCCTGGCCAAACTCCTTCCGGGAAGCCCGATTTATCCCGGCAGTGGAATACCTACAGGCCAATCGCCTGCGTACCAAATTGATGCAGGACATGCAGAAAGTTTTTGAACAAGTGGATGTGTACATCAATCCATCCTGGGTAGGTCGTAGTTTGAACATCACCAACCACACTGGCCATCCATGTGTGGTGATTCCAAATGGATTTCGCGATGGAAAACCTACCAGCATCTCCTTCACGGGCAAACTGTTTGAAGAAGGAAAAATCCTGAGTTTGGCCAAAGCTTACCAAGAAGCGACTACCCACCACAAACAGCATCCGAAATTTTAAGTAACGCAGAAAAATTAACTTCCCGATTTTTTGCGTCATACTAAAGATGTAGGCTTGTTGATCTTCAAAATTCTTTTTAGCTTCGGGTTATTCAAAAATGAGCGGCTTGCAATCTAATGGGAGTGCAAGCCGCTTCCTAATCCAATTGACCATGACCCGATTGATTGTTGTACTTGGCTTGTTCCTGCTGGGCAGTAGCTTATTTGCCCAGGATGAACCGCTGGACTTGCTGCCTGCCGACTTTCACAAGACGCGCCGCGAAGCCCTCCGCAAATTGTTGCCCCCCAAAGGGATGGCCGTGTTTTTTGCCAATCCTGTGCGCAACCGTGCCAACGATGTGGAATATTTGTACCACCAGGATCCAGATTTTTATTACCTCACTGGCTACCAGGAACCCAATGCCATGCTAATCCTGTTTGCGGATGAACAAACCGCTGCCGATGGCAAAAAATACAACGAACTGTTTTTTGCCCAAAGTCGCGATCCCCTGCGCGAACGCTGGACGGGAAAACGATTGGGTGCAGAAGGGGTGAAATCAAAGCTGGGCATCGAAAACACCCTTGATCAAAAAGATTTCAAAGACCACAAACTCGATTTTTCGGCTTTTGAAAAAATTCTCTTTTTTGATTTCAAAAACGATGTACGCGATACCAACGAGGAAGCAGA